>NZ_DATIND010000065.1 GCF_035474595.1 Longimicrobium sp. | reverse complement strand
CCGAGAGCAGCGCCCCCAGCAGCAGGCCGATCAGCACCACCACCAGGAGCCGCCCCATCCGCCGGCGTGTCGCGTTCACCATCTCCCCTCCCCCTGCCCCGTTAGGTCCCGAGCTCCGTTCGTGGAGGCCGCGCCCCCTCGTGCCGCGCCTTCGGCAATTGCGGTGCCGCTACCTGCGGCGCTCCACCGCGTACACCACGCTGTCGTGCAGCGCCTCCAGCACCGGCCCCGCGGGGAGCCCCTCCAGCGCGTCGTGTGCGCGCTGCGCCGACTCCAGCGCCTTCTCGCGCGCGTACTCCAGCCCGCCGTGCGCCGCGATCACCTCCACCAGCGCGTGGATGGCCTCGTCCGAGGGCTCGGGGTCGCGGAAGAGTGCCTCGGCCTCGGCGCGCTCGGCGCGCGAGAGCCGCGGCAGCGCGTGGATCAGCGGGAGCGTGACCTTGTGCTCGCGCAGGTCCAGCCCGCTCGGCTTGCCGGTGACCGCCGGGTCGGCCGTGTAGTCCAGCAGGTCGTCGGCCACCTGGAAGGCGCGCCCCAGCTCGGTGCCGTAGCGGGCCAGCGCGTCGCGGTGCTGCGGCGCGCCGGTGAGCGCGCCCATCTCGCACGCGGCCGACATCAGCGACGCCGTCTTGCTGTCGATCAGCCGGAAGTAGTCGTCCTCGCCGAAGGCGAGCGCGTCGTGGCTCACCAGCTGCCGCATCTCGCCCACCGTCATGGCGTTGGCGGCCGCGGCGATCACGCGGATCGGCTCGATCTCGCCCAGCCGGGTGATCTCGGTGATGGAGCGGGAGTAGAGATAGTCGCCCATGATGATGGCGACCTGGTGGCTCCACATCGCGTTCACCGTGGGCATCCCGCGGCGCAGCACCGAGTGGTCCACCGCGTCGTCGTGGACCAGCGTGGCCAGATGGACGAGCTCGATGAGGGCGGCCAGCGTCTCGGCGGTGCGGTTGGCCTCGCCGTTCAGCTGGTCGCAGAGCAGCACCAGCCCCGGGCGGAAGAGCTTGCCGCGGATCTTCAGCAGGTAGTGGTTGACCTCGTCCACGGGGGCGAAGTCGCTCACCACGATGCGGCGGATCTCGTCCACCACCGCATCCAGGCGGTCCTGGACGGGCGCGTGGATGTGGGACAGCCGGATGGGGGCGATGCGCAGCGTCATGCCGTCGGAAGCGCGTGGCTCTTGAAGTTTCGGGTTGGATCGGGGCACAACCTAACCGGGCGTTCCGCGGGTGTCAAAACGGCGCGGCTCCCGTGGCGGCCCGCAGCGCCTCGATCCGGCGCCCCGCGTCGCGGAAGCGGATGTCGACCGAGAGCACCCGCTCGTAGTAGTCCACCGCCTGCCGCGGCCGCCCCATCGCCTCTTCCGAGCGGCCCAGCTGGTACAGCACGCCCACCAGGTCCGCGTCCGACGCGCCCGGGATGCGCAGCGCCCGGTCCAGCACGCGCGCGGCCACCGCGTACTGCCCCTTCTCCACGAAGCACTGGCCCAGGATCTCCAGCGTGGCCAGGGGATTGGCCCCGCCGCGGAGGGCGACCTGGAACTCGGAGATGGCCTCGTCCACCAGCCCCATCTCCTTGAAGGCCAGCCCCAGGTCGTAGTGGCTGGTGGCGTCCTCGACCTCGATGTTCTCGGCCACCTTCTGGCGGAAGTGCGCCAGCATCTCGGCGAAGTCGCGCTCCTCGTCGCCGCTGGGCTCGCGCTCCTCCACCACGAAGCGCGTGGTGGCCTCGGCCTCGTCGCCCATGATCAGCGCGCCCAGGTCCACGTAGTCGGGCGGCGGCGGCGCGGCGGGCGCGGCCGGCTGGCGGGGCGCGGGGCGGGCGGGCGCCGCGGGAACGGAGGCGCGGGCCTCTTCGTTCTGCGGGTCCAGCTCCAGCACGCGCTTGAACACCGCCTCGGCCTTGGGTCCCTCGCCCTGCGCGGCGAAGTGGCGGCCGAGGGCCAGGTAGGCCACCACCTGTTCCTCGCGGTCGCCCGAGCGGAAGGCGTACTCCACCCGCTTCTGCAGCAGCTGCGGGTCGTTGGGGCGCAGGCGGATGAGCGCGGAGATGGGGTCCACCGCGTCGCGGTAGCGCCCGGCCTGCGCCAGCGCGCGGTGCGCGTCGTCCAGCAGCGCGGGAACTTCGTGCCCCAGCCCATGGTCGTGCAGCGTGGCGATCAGCGCCTCGCGCGCCGAGGCGTCGTGCGGCGCGGCGGCCACGCGGGCGCGCAGCTCCTCCAGCCGGTCGGGAATGGGGGATGCGGACGCCGCAGGCGCGGGCGGGGCCGCCGGCGCGTCGAAGTCGATCAGCGGCAGCGGCTCGTCGTCCTCGTCGCCCACCCCCGGCCCGAAGTCCACCGGCGCCTCGTCCAGCGACACCTCGCCGAAGCGCGCGGGGTCGGCCGCGGGCGAGGGAGACGGGGACCGCGCTCCGCGGCCGGACTCGGGCGCCGCATCGAAGTTGATCAGCGGGAGGTCGTCCGGCCCCTCGACGTCGTCGACATCATCGTCGGCGGACGGGGCGCGCGCAGGCGGGGCCCCGCGCCCGGCGTCCAGCGAGGTGTGCTCCAGCCCCGCCAGCGGCTCCACGTCCAGCTCGACGTTCCCGTACTCGATCGCGGAGCCGGAGGAGATCGCATCCACCTCCTCCGTGGGCGCGGGCGGGGCAGGCGTGGGGGCGATGACGCCGTGGTCGAACGCCAGCTCGTCGCTCGCGGCGGCCTGCTGGCGCGTGAGCGGCTCGGTGCTGGCCGTGGGATCGACCGCGGTGATCTGCTCGCGGACCTGCGCGGCCTGCGCCTCGTCGCCGTCGTCCAGCACCACGGAAAGGAGGAGGCGCAGCTGCTCCACCGCCTCGTCCTTGCGGCCGTGCGCCAGCAGCTGGTCGGCCAGCAGGCGGCGGACGTCGGCGGGCTCGGGCGAGACGTCGGCAAACTCCTTCAGCGCGGCGAAGCTGGCGTCCAGCTTCCCGGCCTTGCGCATCCGCTCGGCGTACTCCAGGAAGTTCTGCCGCGCGTCGGCGAAGAAGCCCTTGGCGGCGCTGATCTGGCCCAGGCGCAGGTAGGTCTGCGCGCGCCCGGGCACCAGGCGCAGCACCTTGCGGCAGAGGGCGATGGCGTTGTTGTACAGCCCCACGTCCACGTACGCGTTCACCGCCTGCTCGTACGCCTGCACCGCGCGCTCGGTCTCGTTCACGCGCAGGTGCAGGTCGCCGATGCGGTTCCACGTGCCGATGTCCACGTCGCCGCCTTCCGGGCTCTCCACGAGCTCGCGGTAGGCGTCGATGGCCTCGCGCCACTGGCCCCGCGTCTCGTAGTTGCGGGCCTGGTCCCTCAGCTTTGCGGCGTTTGCCATGGACGACGAAGGTGGGCGCTGCTACGCGGAAGCGTGTGTGAAAAACCCGTTGCGACGATTGAGCGAGGAAGATAGCAGGCGGTGCAAGGCCTTACAAGCAAAGGGGGATGGGGGGCGACAGGGGACAGGGGACAGGACCATCAATGGAGAATGATGATTCCCGTCCCACGCCGGTGCCGCCCGCGCGCGCCGATGCTGGAGAGCAGTCCCGCAGGGACTTCGTGCAGTTGTTGCCGCGAATTCATTCGCCTTCCTCAGCCGCTTCCCCGCAGCCGGATCAGCCCCTCCTGCGCGGTGGACACGGCGAGCGTGCCGTCGCGGGTGTAGATGGAGCCGCGGGTGAAGGCGCGGGAACCCGCGGCGGCGGGTGCATCCATCGCGTACAGCAGCCAGTCGTCCACGCGGCAGGGGCGGTGGAACCAGACGGCGTGGTCCAGGCTGGCGGCCTGCACCCGGCGCATCAGGAACGACAGCCCGTGTGGCAGCAGCGAGGTGCCCAGCAGCCCGTAGTCCGACGCGTACGCCAGCACCGCCTGGTGCAGCACCGCGTCGTCCGGCATCGCGCCCTCGGCGCGGAACCACATGTGCTTCACCGGCTCGCGCACCTCGGGCGCGAACGGGTCCACCGGCGCCACCGTGCGGAAGTCGATCGGCCGGTCCTGGGTGTAGATGCCGCGCAGCGGCTCGGGGATGCGGTCGGCCATCGCGCGCACCAGGTCCAGCTCGCGCGGCAGCTCTTCGGGCGCGGGAACGCGCGGCATGGGCAGCGCGTGCTCGATCCCCGGCTCGGCCACATGGAACGAGGCGGTCATGGTGAAGATCTCGCGCCCCTCCTGGATGGCCAGCACGCGCCGCGTGGTGAAGCTCTTCCCGTCGCGGATGCGGTCCACCTGGTAGACCACGGGCGTGTCCAGGTCGCCCGCCAGCATGAAGTAGCCGTGCAGCGAGTGCGCGGCGCGCCCCTCCTCCACCGTCCGCGCCGCGGCAATCAGCGACTGCGCCAGCACCTGCCCGCCGAACAGCCTCCCCGAGCCGATGTCGCGGTTCTGACCGCGGAACAGGTTCAGCTCCAGCCGCTCCAGGTCCAGCAGCTTCAGCAGGTCCGCCAGCGCCCACCCCGCTTCACCCTCATCCATCCCCATGCTTCTCCCATCCCCCATCCGGGACGATTTTGTCCGACGCTCGGAGCGGGCGAAGATAGCGTGCGGAGGCGGCCGTCCGACAGCCGCGCCGACGCTCACGAATACAGTACATCCACCTTACGCACATGAAGTGGTGCTCTTTCCAGCACAGACAGCTTCGCGTCCAACCGTAATCCACGTTCATAGTTCTTGTATCCGCACACAAGGAGACTTATCGTTACAAAACGCGTGCATTTCAACCATCCCGTTTGGAGGTGGCGCATGAAAAAGCTCAACCTCAGGCCCGAGGATCTTCACGTCGAATCATTCAACGTGGCCGAGGAGGACACGCGGCGTGGAACGGTGCACGCGCAGGAGACCACCATCGACTGCGGCGCGTCGGGCTACGAATCATGCCCGGAATGGTTTACGTGCAAGGACACCTGTGATCATCTGCAGCCGTCCTGCGTGTGGACGCAGTGCTTCCGGCCGCCCTGCGTTCCCGATGGGACCAACCCCACGGTGGACCAGACCTGCGGTCCCACCGACTACCTCTGTTGCCAGCCGTAGGGATATTCAAATTCACAGCACTATCTGAAGTTTGATGACGAAGAGGGGGCGCGGAGATGACCATCTCCGCGCCCCCTCCGCGTCTCTTCTCTACGTCTCCGCGTGAGCTATGACGATGTCAGCCCTTCGCGCCGCCGCCGGCTTCGGGAAGGATGAACCGCCCCTGCGCGTCGAGCGCGACCGGCGCCTCCGCCTCGTCCAGCGTGCGCAGGAGGCGGCTGAGCTCCTCGAGCCGCGCCGCGCCGCCGCGGATGGCCTGCCAGAACTCGGGAACGGGGAGCTTCCACTCCGCGGGGTCGGCCGAGGCGCAGAGCTGCAGGTTCCCCAGGATGACGGCCACCGGCGTGTTCAGCTCGTGGCGCACCGCGCGCAGGATCCCCTGCGCGGCCACGGCGTCGCGAGCCTGGGCCGAGCGCCACGCCTCGATCACCGCGCGGCTGGCGCGGGCGCGCTCGTGCTGGTCCAGGCTGCGCAGCACCCCCGCCGCCAGCGTGGCCGCGAGTTGCAGCGTCGCTACGGCCGGCGCGCCGAACTCCGCGTCGCGGCGGTGCTTGGCGAGCAGGACCACGCCCGCGCGGTCGGTGGGCTGCAGCAGCGGCACGGCCAGCGCCGGCGCGTTCGGCAGCGCCCGCTGGATGGGGAGGTAGGCGCGCGGGTCGGCGCGCAGGTTGGGCGTGGCGCACGGCTGGCCCGTCTGGAACGCCTCGCCCTCCAGCGTGGCCTCGACGGGCACCAGGTCGCCCTCCAGCTGCGCCAGGTCGCCCGAGCCGACCTCGCACTGCAGCAGGCCGTCGTGGCCGGTGGTGTAGAGCGCGACGGAGGCGTCGCCCAGCGCCGCCAGCGCCTCGGCCATGCGGACGAGCGCCCGCTTGCGCTCGGCGGGGCGGGCCAGCGCGTCGGCCACCTCGCCGCAGAAGATGGCGAAGGCGGGCGACTCCTCCGGCGCCGGCCCGGCGTCATCCCCGGGCATGGCGGCGGCCAGCGGCGCGGCGTCCCACGCGGTGCTCACGACAGCACCGGCTCGGCGATCAGCATCTTCTCCCCCTGCCAGAAGCGCGGCGCCACCGGCTCGGGGAACCCCCGCTTGCGCGCGGCGATGAAGGCGTCCACCACCTCGGGGTCGAACTGCGTCCCCCGGCAGCGCAGCAGCTCGTCCACCGCGGCCTCCTCGGGGCGGCGCGGGCGGTACGCGCGGTCGCTGATGATGGCGTCGTAGGTGTCGGCCACCGCCAGCACCCGCGCCTCGATGGGGATCTCGCCCTGGCGCAGGCCGAACGGGTAGCCGTCTCCATCCCACCGCTCGTGGTGGTGCAGCACGGCGGGAACGGCGGAGGAAAGGAAGGAGCTCTGCTCCAGGATGGCCGCGCCCAGCCGGGGGTGCTCGCGCATCACCCGCAGCTCGTCCAGCGAGAGCGCCGACGGCTTGTTCAGCACGCTGTCGGGAATGCTGATCTTGCCGATGTCGTGCAGCAGCGCGCCGATCCACAGCGTGCGCAGCTGGTCGCGGTCCAGGTCCAGCGCCATCCCCACCGCCTGCGCGTAGCGGGTCACGCGCTCCAGGTGCGCGCCGGTGTACCCGTCGCGCGCCTCCACCGCGCCGGCCAGCGACACCAGCGCCTCCTCGGTCAGCCGCTCCAGCTGCTGGCCGAGCTGGGCCACGCGCAGCTCCAGGCACTGCTGGTAGAAGCGGTTCTGCCGCAGCAGCGCCCGCCGCTCCAGCGCCCGGCTGACGGAGATGGACAGCTCCTCCACGTCGTACGGCTTCAGCAGGTAGTCGTCGGCGTTCAGCCGCAGCGCCTGCACCGCCTGCTTGGTGGTTCCCACCCCGGTCAGCACGATGAAGCCGATGGTGTCGTCGGCCTCCTTGCTCTGCCGCAGCAGCTCGATCCCGTCCACGCCCGGCATCAGCAGGTCCGAGACGACCACGTCGGGGGCCCAGCGCGTCATCAGGTCCAGCGCGGCCTGCCCGTCCTCCGCCTCGCGCACGTCGTAGCCGTCCTGCGTGAGCCCCAGCCGGAGCACCTTCCGCAGGCTCTCCTCGTCGTCGACGATCAGGATGCGCGAGTAGGGCCGGCGGTCGGAGTACGGGAGTGCGACCATGTGCAACCTGAGGAACGGGTGGGGGATGAAGATGCCTTCGCGATGCTGCCCGGCTGCCGTCCCGGCGTCGCCTGCCGCGGATCCCCCGCCCCGGGGGCCGGAGCACAGCCCGTGGGGTGGGGTGATGCGGTGATCCGCAACAGATTGTGGTGAACAGGATAACGAACCGTTTCGCGCGCGCAAGGTTCTTGGACGGATCGGGACGCGACGCGAAGCGCTTGCGGAGCCTTCGTTTGCGGCGGCCCGGACCATCATCGGCGCGACGGGCGGGGAGCGGGGAGATGAGCCGCGCCTTCCGCGTCTCCGCGTGAGATCCGAAGGCGGGAATTCGCCATCGCGATGGGAGCCGGGAAAACATCGAATTGCGGGAAGATGGAGATGTCCCCATCTCCGACGCTGTCACGCTCCGTTCCAGCTCCGCATCGCCCCATTGCAGCGGAAACGGGGCGGATGCTGGAGAAACCAGTCATCACGCGGCCGATTCACGTGGCCGCGGGATTGCTCTTCCCGCCACGATGTAAACCCGCCCAACCCTTCACAATCGGAGCGATGCCGTCATGCCGGTCTTCCCCAATCTCCGCCGCACCAACCCGCCCGGGCTGATGCGCGCCACTACCAGCGACACCCCCGTGGTCTTCGTCGACACCCCGGCGATGAACTACGCCACCTGGCTGCAGCAGAGCGGCGACGGCATCGCCCAGCTCCCCGGCGACCCGTCGCAGCTGAGCGTGGCGGTCGTCGGCGCCGGCGCGGCGGGGCTGGCGGCCGCGTACGAGCTGCTGCGCTGCGGGCTGAGCGTCACCCTGTACGAGGCCGGCTCGCGCGCCGGCGGGCGGCTGTACAGCATCGCCGACTCCAGCGGCAACCTGTTCGAGATGGGCGCCATGCGCTTCACCCCGTCGGAGCAGGTGCTGCACTGGTACGCGGGGCTGTTCGGCCTGCAGTTCAGCACCGGCGACTTCCCCGACCCGCTGGGCGCCGACGAGACCTTCATCGCCTTCCAGGGGCAGACGTATGTCTACACGCCGGGCGCGCAGAACCAGCTTCCGCCCAGCTTCCCGCGCGTGAACGACGGGTGGAACGCGTTCATGGACAACGGCTTCACCAGCGCCGACGGCAGCATCTCGCTCACCGCGCCCAAGACCATCACCCAGTGGCTGTCCGCGCCGCAGGGGAACGAGGGGGAGATCGTGCAGGCGTGGCAGGCGTACATCGACGCGTTCGGCAACAGCAGCCTGTACGAGGCCATGGTGCGCATCTTCACCGATCCCAACGCGCCCGGCCCCGACATGAGCCTGCCGCCCGCAGACCGCGTCTGGAACGAAACCGACTTCGAGTTCCTGGGCGCGCTGGGCACCGGCATCGGCGGGTTCGGCCCGCTCTTCCCCATCGGCTTCCTGGACATCATGCGCTTTACCGTGAACGCGGTGGAGACGGACCAGCACGAGCTCCCCTCCGGCGTGGCGTCGATCGTGGACGGCTTCCTGAACCAGCCCGTCGCCCAGCCGAACGGCAACGTCACCAGCGTGGGCGCCAGCCTGTTCCTGAACACGCCGGTGGCCGCGGTGACGCCGGCCGGCGGCTTCGTCACGCTCACCTTCGCCGACGGGACGGAGAAGACGTTCGACCGCGCCATCGTGGCCACCTCGCACCGCTCGATGGAGCTGACGATGGGGCTCGGCGCCCCCGGCGCGCTGGCCGAGCCGGTGGCCACCGCCGTGCGGCGCGTGCACCTGGAGAACTCGTCGAAGGTGTTCGTGGAGTCGGCGGCGTTCTGGGACCAGCCGCAGCCGGGAACGAACCACGACTGGCCGCGCAACGTGGTGGGCGACACCATCCTGCGGAACTTCTACGCGCTCACCTACCCGCAGGCCACGCCGGACACCGGCGCGGTGCTGTTCAGCTACACGTGGGCCGACGACTCGGTGAAGCCGCAGACCCTCACCGACCCGCAGGCGCGGCTGGCGCTGCTGCTGCGCGACCTGGCCACCATCTCCCCCGAGCTGCGGGACCAGGTGGAGACGAGCATGGACCCGGCCAGCGTGCAGATCATCGACTGGCAGAGCCAGCCCTACTTCTTCGGCGCGTTCAAGCTGAACCACCCGGGCGAGGACCCGTACGTGCAGGCGATGTACTACGATTTCCTGAAGGCGGGAACGCAGGAAGACACCGGCGTCTACATCGCCGGCGACAGCGTGGGCTTCCTGGGCGGATGGGTGGAGAACGCCTTCCAGACGGGGCTGAACGCGGCCGCGGGCGTGGCCGTGTCGCTCGGCGGCACCCTCGTGGCCGCCCCGTCCAGCCCATTCGCCCAGCTGAACCCCAACACGTACGACTACGTAGTCCCCGGCTCCGCGGGCGCCGAGCGCAGCGCAGACCCGGTGATCACGGCGGAGCGCCCGCGGCGCGGCGCGCTGGTGTAGCGGGAGATGCGGCTGGGAAAGGCGAATGAATTCGCGGCAACAACAGCACAAAGTCCCTGCGGGACTGCGGCCCCGGCATTGTCTCGCCCCGCGGCACCGGAGCACGGAGCCGAACCGCAGACCGACGTCATCCTGAGCCTGAGGCCGGGCAAGCCGTAATCCCGGATCTGGCAATCATCTGTGCATTACAAACGCACAGAGAGACGTCATCCTGAGTCGAACACCGCGCTGCGCGCGACCATGGCGGATGAAAGGAGATTGGTCGTGAGCGCTGATGCCACAGAATGAGCGGATCAGCCTCGCGCAGTTTGCGAGGCTTCCCGTAGTTGTTGCTGCGACGCTGCGACTTCAGTCGCCGGTGGGGGGCCAGGCCGCGAACTTTCTATTCAGGCCGGCCACACGATCGTCGCCCCGGCACGAGCGGTTGCAGGCCGAAGGATCTACAGGCGAGGTCGCACGTGCG
Source organism: Longimicrobium sp. (assembly GCF_035474595.1). NCBI lineage: Bacteria > Pseudomonadati > Gemmatimonadota > Longimicrobiia > Longimicrobiales > Longimicrobiaceae > Longimicrobium > Longimicrobium sp. Next base: position 112,980 of record NZ_DATIND010000065.1, on the reverse strand, counting down.
CTTCCGGATTGCACGATCGATCCCCAAATTCGGTATAGGGTGAACAAAGAAAATCAGGGCAGCAGAGGCGGTTTTCCTCTGCTGCCCTGATCTTGTTTGGGCCTCGACACATCGCGGATGAGATCGAGGCGCGATCCGCGTTGGACGTGCTGGACAGACTATGGATCCTTCGGCCTGCAAGCGCTTGTGCGGAAGCGGGCTGAGGCGTGGCCGGCCTCAGGATGACGTCTTTCAGAGACGGAACACTACCCGTCCCTCGCCCGCTCCGGATCAGACGTTGAAGCGGAAGAGGAGGATGTCGCCGTCCTTGACGACGTATTCCTTGCCCTCGCTGCGCATCAGCCCCTGCTCGCGGGCGGCCTTCACCGAGCCGGTCTTCACGAAGTCGTCCCACCCCACCGTCTCCGCGCGGATGAAGCCGCGCTCGAAGTCGCTGTGGATGACGCCCGCGGCCTCGGGGCCCTTGGCGCCCACGCGGATCTCCCAGGCGCGGACCTCCTTCTCGCCGGCGGTGAAGTACACCTGCAAGCCGAGGAGGCGGTACCCCTCGCGGATGAGCTTGTGGAGCCCCGGCTCGTCCAGCCCCAGCGACGCCAGGAACTCCGCGCGCTCTTCCTGCGGCAGCTCGGCCAGCTCGCTCTCGATCTTGCTGGAGATGGGGATCACGTGCGCCGTCTCGCCGCTCTCCTCCACCGCCCTGCGGAGCGCGCGAACATGCTCGTTGTCGCCCTCCGGCAGGTCGTCCTCCGACACGTTGGCCAGGTAGAGCACGGGCTTGCTGGTGAGCAGGTTGAAGCCCTTCATCACCTTGCGCTCGTCGTCGTCCATCTCCACCGCGCGCGCCGAGCGGCCCTCGCCCAGCGCGGCCACCAGGCGCTCCAGCAGCCCCAGCTCGGCCCTGGCGTCCGCGTCGCCGCCGCGGGCGGCCTTGCGCACTCGCTCCAGCCGCTTCTCGGCCACGGCCAGGTCGCTCAGGACGAGCTCCAGGTTGATGACCTCGCGGTCGCGCACCGGGTCCACGCTCCCCATCACGTGCACCACGTCGGGGTCGTCGAAGCAGCGCACCACGTGCACCACCGCGTCGGTCTCGCGGATGTTGTTGAGGAACTGGTTGCCCAGCCCCTCGCCCTCGCTGGCGCCCTTCACCAGCCCGGCGATGTCCACGAACTGCACCACCGCGCGCACGGTGCGCTGCGGCTGCACCTTCTCGGTGAGCAGGTCCACGCGCGGGTCGGGCACCTCCACCATCCCCACGTTCGGCTCCACGGTGCAGAACGGGTAGTTGGCCGCGTCGGCGCCCGCCGCGGTCAGCGCGTTGAACAGGGTGCTCTTCCCCACGTTCGGCAGCCCCACGATCCCCAGCTTCAGCATATCTCTAACGGTCGCAATCGAATGGATGATTTCGGCAAACGAACAGGCCGGGCGCCCCTGCGGGAGCCCGGCCCAGCGCACCAAATCTAACGCATCCCGCCGCTCACTTCAACGATGCGCCCGCCACCAGGCTCCTCGAAGGCTCACCCGCGCCGGTCAGCGCTCCGCGAGCTGCGCGTCGCCCGATCGCGCGCCCGCCGAGGCGAGCTGCCGCAGCTCCGCGCGCGAGCCGTTGAAGCGGTCGAGGTCCACGGCGCGGGGGATACCGGCCACGCGGCCGCGCTCGGAGTGCTGCCAGAAGGTCCAGCGCGGGTGCGAGGGCGACTCCACGCCGTACTCCGCGATCCAGAGCGGGTAGTCGTCCAAGGCGCTGCCCAGGTGCGCGCGGCGGAAGCCGGGCTTGGTGTAGACCACCGGCCGCACGCCCGTCCGGCGCTCCACCTCGGCCAGCCACGCGCGCACGCCGCGCACCAGCCGCGCGTCGCTCACCCCGTCCGTGGCCTCCACGTCCAGCACCGGCGGCAGGTCGCCGTCGGTGACGCGGACCACGGCCAGGAAGTGCTCCGCCTGCGCCCGCGCGTCGCGGCCGGGGCGGAAGCGGTGGTAGGCGCCGCGCAGGATCCGCGTCTCCCCCATCGCCGCCCAGTTCCGCCGGAACGCGGGGTCCACGAACGTCGCGCCCTCCGTCGCCTTCACGAACGCGAACCCGACTCCGTCGCCCTCCACCGCCGCCCAGTCGATCCGCCCCTGGTAGTGCGACACGTCGATCCCGCGCGCGGACAGCCCATCGTCGGCCGCGGTGCGGGACGTCGATGCGCTCGGTGACACGCTCACCGGCGCCGCCGCAACCGCAGCAACCGCGGGGATCACGGGAGATGGAGATGCAGCGCCACCGCCGGACAGCGCATGGGCGCCGGCGACGAGCGCGGGAACGACGGCAGCGGAAACGAGCTTGAGGCGAAGCATTCAGTCGGAGCGGTTCCGGTTGCGATGCGCATCACTCCGGAAGTCGAATCCAGAGCGGCACTTACCGCATCGCATAAGCGAAAAGCTTGCCAGCGGGACAGGGCCCTCGCCGCGAGCGCGGCGAGAAGACGAGGAGAGACCGCTTCGGCGTTGCACGGCGCCGATGTGCAAGCCGCGGTGATAGATCCTTCGGCCGGCGTCCGGACCGGGAGCGGGGCTGCTTGGGTGAGGCGCCGACCTCAGGATGACGTCGGGTGCTAATTGGAAGGTGCTGTTGAAGTCCGCGAAGGCGGACTGCGTGCCGTTGTAGCCGCCACTTCAGTGGCATCTTCGCCACACGGGCATACGCCGGAAGCTACCCGTTGAAGCGGTTCATCGCCGGCTCGATGCCCTCCTCCATCCACACCTTGATGCCGGCGATGCAGTCGTCGAAGCGCTCGCGGACCAGCTCCTGGTCGCGCTTCGGCATGGGGCTGAGCACCCAGTCGGCCAGGTCCCACTGCGGCGGCTTGGCGCCCACACCGATGCGCAGGCGCGGGTAGTCCTTCGTCCCCAGCGCCTGCTCCACCGACTTCAGCCCGTTGTGCCCGCCCGGCGTGCCGCTCGGGCGGAAGCGGATCTTCCCCGGCTCCAGCGCCACGTCGTCCACGATCACCAGCAGGTCCTTGGTGACGTCGATGGCGTTCATCCGCTTGTAGGGGAGGAGCGCGGACCCGCTGCGGTTCATGTAGGTGATGGGCTTCACCAGCCGCACCGCCCACGGCTCCACCCGGCCGCTGGCCGTGGCCGCCGTCTTGTCCGGGCGGAAGCGCCCCATCCCCCACCCGGCGGCGAGCTCGTCCAGCAGCCACCATCCCACGTTGTGCCGCGTGAGCGCGTACTCGCGCCCGGGGTTCCCCAGCCCCACGATCACCTTCAGCCCGGCCACGCCGCTCCCCTCCCCTTCCCCGTCCGGATCAGCGGAAGCAGCAGGCGACAGGAGCGAGCGCAGCCGGCGGAGCCACAACCGCTACTCCTCGTCGGCCTTGGGGCCGCGCAGCACCTCGGGCTCGGCCACCGCCGCCTCGCCCTCGACGGTCTCGTCGTGCACCCGCGCGGCCAGCACCGACGCCACGGGAAGCTCTCCGTCCATCAGGATGGTGACGTTGGGGATGGAGATGTCGGCCACGCGCACGCTCTCGCCGATGCCCAGCGCCGAGATGTCGACGTCGGCCGAGTCGGGGATGTTCCCCGGCAGGCACTCCACGTGGAGCGCGTACAGCACCTGGTCCAGCACGCCGCCGTCCTCGCGCACGCCCACGGGCGTGCCGGTGAGCCGCACCGGGATGTCCAGCTTCAGCGTCTCGTCGCCGTGCACCTGCAGGAAGTCCACGTGCAGGAACTCGGGGCGGTACGGGTGCTTCTGGATCTCGCGGATCAGCACGTCGGTGCGGCGCCCGTCGATGTCCAGCCCGATCAGCGTGTTCTCGGGGTTCACGTGGTGCAGCAGCAGCTCCAGGTCGTGCGCGTTCACCGACAGCGTCTCGGTGCGGTCGCCGTGGCCGTACAGCACGGCGGGCACCTGCCCGGTGCCGCGGAGCTTGCGCGCCATCCCCTTGCCGCCGCCTTCGCGCTTCGTGGCGCGGAGCGTTGCGTTGGTCGCCATAGAAACACCCTTCCTTTCGCAGAGACAGTAAGGCCCGGCGGGTTTCTCCCGCCGGGCCCGGTGAAAATCAGACCGCTTCGAACAGGGAGCTCACCGATTCGTTCACGTGGGTGTACCGCACGGCCTTTGCCACCAGCTCGTCCACCGAGAGCACCTTCAGCGTGGGAAAGCGCTTTTCTTCGGGAACCTCGATGGTGTCGGTCACCACGATCTCGGTGAACGGCGCGTCGCGCAGCCGCTCGACCGCCGGGCCGCTGAGCAGCGCGTGCGTGGCGCAGGCGTACACGTCGCGCGCGCCGCGTTCCTTCAGCGCCCGCGCGGCCTGGGCCATGGTCCCCGCGGTGTCGATCATGTCGTCGCAGAGCAGGCAGTCGCGCCCGTCCACGTCGCCGATCACGCTCATCACCTCGCTCACGTTGGCGGCGGGGCGGCGCTTGTCGATGATGCCGATGGTGGCGCCCAGCCGCTTGGCGAAGCCGCGCGCCATCTTGGCGCTCCCCACGTCGGGGGCCACCATCACCAGGTTCTCCAGCTGCTTGTCGCGGAAGTAGCGGGTGAACACCGGCGCCGCGTACAGGTGGTCCACGGGGATGTCGAAGAAGCCCTGCAGCTGGTGCTGGTGGAAGTCGATGCTGAGCACGCGCTCGGCGCCGGCGGCCACGATCATGTTGGCCATGAGCTTGGCGCCGATGGCCACGCGCGGCTGGTCCTTGCGGTCCTGGCGGGCGTAGCCGAAGTAGGGGATCACGGCGGTGATGCGCGCCGCCGAGGCCCGCCGCGCCGCGTCCAGCATCAGCAGCAGCTCGACGATGTTGTCGCTGGACGGGTTGGTGCTCTGGATGATGAACAGGTCGCGCCCGCGCACGTTCTCGTCGATGCGGACGAAGATCTCGCCGTCGGAGAAGTTGCGGATGGTGACTCCGCCCAGCTGGCACCCCAGCCGCGCGGCGATCTTCTCGGCCAGCGGCAGGTTGGCGCGGCCGGAGAGGACCATCAGCTTGGCGTCGGCCATGTGCTCGTCGTACATCGGCCTTGGTGGCTTCCGTCCTGGGGGTTCGGCGTACGGGAGCGGTAGAATAGGCCGGGCGCCGGGGAGCGTCAACCTCGCAGGGGACAGGGGACAGGGGACAGGGGACAGGGGACAGGGGACAGCGAAGAATGCGCGCTGACGTTCCCCGCAATCGGGATAGGGGGCAGCCAGTGATCCCGGCTGCACCCCTCCCACACCACCGGACATGCGGGTCCGCATCCGGCGGTTCGGAAAGTTGAGGTCAGTGCGATGCGAGCCGGGGTAGCCCCATCTGCTCGAAGAGGTCCCCGGCAGGGCGGTGTGGAGCGCACCGTGGCTGGACAGCTTCCACCAGCTTCGCATGTGCGCGGCGGCGGCCCGGGCAAGCTGATCGGGCACTCCCCGAGTTCTCATCTCCCGGTACGCCGTGCGTCCACGCTTCCACTGCTTCAACTGCACCATCCGCAGCCTTCGGGCGATCCACTGGTCGAGGTCGTGAAAGATCCCGGGTGTATCCGCCAGTTGGAAGTAGGCCTTCCAGCCCAGCAGGTACATCCGTAGCTCCTCCACCACCCGTGGCAGCGACCTCCCACCGTTGCGGCCAGTGATCTGCCGAATGCGCTCCTTGAATTGGGTCAGGGCCTTCGGCGCGACGCGGCGCTTGACCTCTCGTCCCTTGGCTACCCAGAAGCTGTAGCCGAGGAATTTGCGGTTCCACGCACGCGCCACCGCGCTCTTGTCCTCGTTGACCTTCAGTCGCAGCCTCGCGTAGAGCTTCCGAAGCCGCTCCAGCACACGCTCGCCCGCCCGCTTCGACCGCACGTACACGTTGCAGTCATCCGCATAGCGCACGAAGGCGTGCCCGCTCTTCTCCAGCTTCCGGTCGATCTCGTCCAATAGCACGTTCGCCAGCAGCGGCGAGAGAGGTCCGCCCTGCGGCGTGCCCTCATGCCGCTCCACCACCACGCCGTCGGCCAGCACTCCGGCCTCCAGGTAGCGGCGGATCACCCTGAGCAGCCGCCGGTCCCCGATCCGCCTCTCCAGACGCGACATCAGCACGTCGTGGTTCACGCGGTCGAAGAACTTCTCCAGATCCACATCCACCACCCAGCGCCGCCCCGACTGGACGTACCGCTGCGCCTGACAGACCGCGTCGTGCGCCCGCCGCCCCGGCCGGAAGCCGTAGCTGTGTTCCGAAAACGTAGGATCGAAGATCGGCTGCAGCACCTGCAGGATGGCTTGCTGGATGAACCGGTCGAGCACGGTCGGGATGCCCAATTGCCGCACTCCGCCCCCGCTCTTCGGGATCTCCTGCCGACGCACCGACGAAGGCCGGTAGCTTCCCCCGAGCAATTCGCCCCGGATTCGCTCCCAGTTCTCCCGCAGGTACGCCAGCAGGTCATCCACACTCATCCCGTCGATGCCCGCACTGCCCTTGTTCTTCCGCACGCGCTGCAACGCCACCTTCAGGTTGCCGCGCTCGACCACCCGCTCCATCAACTCCATCGGGCGGCCGCTTCCCGAGCGCTCGTCTCCCTGCGCCCCCGACATGGCTTCACCGCTCCGCCGTACGTTCGGGGCTTCACCCCTATCCTCCGGCAGCAGCTCCATCTGCATGGACTTCTGGTGCATGGCCATTCCGAGACGCAACGTCGTTTCGCTCTCCTCTCCGTTCGGCCCTTCACCGGCGGGGCTGGGCCCAAGCGCATTCTGCACCCCGTTCGGCTACTACGGCCTCTGCTGACTTCTCGCTCCGCCCGGTGCTTCCACCGCACGTCACCCTTTCAGGTACAAGGCGAGATCTCCCCAGGTAAGAACAGTGACCTTCCCCGCACAACCGCCGGATCTACGCAGCCTGAGCCTTGGTCGTGAGAGCTTCGCGGTCATTGGCCCGCTCGCCCTGCTCGGCTGCGCCTCCCATCCGGTTTCTGTTCGTCGGCTCGACGGGTTCGCTACCCCGCTTCTTTCAGCGCTCCCCTCACGGTCGGCGCCTTGCGGCTCGCTTCGGTCCCTACGACCAAGTTCCGGGAGGACTTTCACCTCCTGACCACTGTTCATGCTGGGCACACCAAGGCAGGAGGGCCCGGGATGCGCTCCCGGGCCCTCCTTCACGCGGGGACAGGCTGTTCCCTGTCCCTGTAACCTGTCCCCTGTCCCCTACCGCACGAACTCGCCGATCTCGCGCACCTGCACCGGGGCCACGTTGATCGCCCGCAGCCCGGCCTCGATCTGCGAGCGGTCGCCGACGATCACCACCACCGCGTTGGACGGGCGCACGTACTGCTCGGCCACGCGCTTCACGTCGGCGGCGGTCACGGCCATGATCCCGTTCTGGTAGTTGGCGAAGAACGAGGGGTCGATCCCGTACGTCACCAGCTCGGCCAGGCGCCCGGCCACGGTCGGGTTGGTCTCGAACTGCTGCGGGAAGCCCAGCGCCACGTAGCGCTTGGCCTTGTCCAGCTCGTCGGCCGGGATCGGCTCGGTGCGGATGCGGTTCAGCTCGCGGAAGAACTCCACGATCGAGCTGTCGGTCTTGGCCGTGACCACCGCCGCCTGCGCGGTGAACGGCCCCGCGCTCTGCCGCATGCTGAAGCCCGAGCGCGCGCCGTACGTCCAGCCGTGCGTCTCGCGCAGGTTCAGGTTCAGCCGGCTGCTGAACGCGCCGCCCAGCATGGTGTTCAGCACCTGCAGCGCGAAGTAGTCGGGCGTGTTGCGCGCCACGCCGGGGTGCCCGATGCGGATCTCGCTCTGCGCCGCGCCGGGCTTGTCGATCAGGTAGATGGTGGTGCTGCCGATCTGCGGCGCGGCCACCGACCCCTCCACCGATGGCACGGCGCCGATCCCCACCCACCCGCCGAACGCCCGCTCGATCTGCGGCTGCATCGTGGCCGGATCCACGTCGCCCACCAGGATCAGCGTGGTGTTCTCGGGGCGGTACGCCGCGCGGTGGAAGGCCATCACGCGGTCGCGGTCCAGCGTGCGCGTGGCCTCGATGGTGGCGAAGCGCCCGTACGGGTGCTGCGCGCCGTACACCAGCGACTGGAAGGCGTTGCCCGCGATGGCCGCCGCCTCGTCCTTGGCGCGGGTGAGGTTGGTGACGCGCTCGTCGCGCACCCGCTGCACCTCGTTCGCGGGAAAGTCGGGGCGCAGCACCACGTCGCTCATGATCCCCAGCGCGGGCCCGAAGTTCTTCTTCAGCACGTACAGGTTCACCGTGGCCGCGTCGTAGCTGGCCCCGGTGCCCAGCGACGCGCCCAGCAGGTCCAGCGCGTCGGCGATCTGCAGCGAGCTCTTCCCCGCCGCGCCCTCGTCCAGCATCGAGGCGGTGAAGGTGGCCAGCCCCGGGAGCGCGGCCGGGTCCTCGGTGGTCCCCGCGCCGCGGACGACCAGCACCGCGCTCACGACGGGGATCTCGGGCTGGCGGACGTACAGCACCTTCATCCCGTTGGCCAGCCGCCGCTGCACCGGCGTGGGGGGATGGACGGCCCCCGGCGCGCCCAGCGTGGGCGGCGTGGTGGGGAACTGCTGGGCGGCGCCGGCGGCGGGAAGCGCGGCGGCCAGGGCGCCCAGGATCAGGGCCTTGCGGTTCATCAGTGGGCCTCCGTGGCGGCCAGCTCCGTGTGCCCCTGCGGGACGAAGCTCAGGACGATGCGGTTCTTCCCCTGCAGGTACTCGCGCGCCACGCGCTGCACGTCGGCGGGGGTCAGCGCCCGGTAGCGCGCCAGGTCGCGCGCCGCGAAGCCCGGGTCGCCGGCGAAGTACTCGTAGTCGTTCAGCTGGTCGGCCTTGTTCTCCACCGTCTCCAGCCCCGACACGAACGTGGTCTCGATCCCGTTCACCACCCGCTGCAGCTCCTCGGCGGTGGGCGGGGTGGCGGCCAGCTTGGCGATCTCCTCGTTCACCGCCGTCTCCATCGCGTCCAGCTGCGTCCCCGGCTTGCCGCGGATGATCACCCAGAAGTCGCCGGAGAGGAGGTTGGCGTCGTTGAACGCGTTCGTGCTCTGCGCCACCTGCTGCTCGTACACCAGGCGCTTGTACAGCCGCGAGCTCTTGCCGCCGGTGAGGATCTGCGCCAGCGCGTTCAGCGCCGCCTCGTCGCGCGAGAAGCGCGGGCCGCTGCGCCAGGTCATGGTCAGCTGCGGCAGGGTGACGCGGTCTTCCCTGGTGATGTAGCGCGTGGCCGGGATCGGCGGGATGGGCACGGTGGGCTTGGAGACCGCCGGCCCGGGCCGGATCCAGCCGAAGTACTGCTCGGCCCAGCGCCGCACGTCGGCCGCGTTCACGTCGCCGGCCACGGTCAGGACGGCGTTGTTGGGCGTGTAGTAGTTGCGGAAGAAGCCCTTCACGTCGTCCAGGCTGGCCGCCGAGAGGTCGGCCATCGAGCCGATGGTGGTCCAGTGGTACGGATGGCCCTCGGGGTACAGCGCGTCGTACGCCGTTTCCCACATCAGCCCGTACGGCTGGTTCTCGTAGCGCTGGCGGCGCTCGTTCTTCACCACGTCGCGCTGGGTGTCGAGCTTGGACTGGGTGAGCGAGTCCAGCAGCGTGCCCATGCGGTCGGCCTCCAGCCACAGCGCCAGCGGCACCGCGTTGGAGGGGATGATCTCGTAGTAGTTGGTGCGGTCGGTGGTGGTGCTGCCGTTGTTGCTGCCGCCGGCGTTCTCCAGCAGCGCGTCGAACCGGCCCTGGGCCACATGGCCGCTGCCCATGAACATCACGTGCTCGAACAGGTGCGCGAACCCGGTGCGGCCGGGGCGTTCGTACCCCGAGCCCACGTGGTACCACACGTTCACCGCGGCCACGGGGGTGGAGTGGTCTTCCGCCACGATCACCTTCAGGCCGTTGTTCAGCGTGAAGGTGGTGTGGGGGATGCTGACCTCCTGCGCGGCCAGCGGCGCGGCCAGCAGGAGGAGCGGAACGACGAGGCGTTTCATGCGGGGCTCCGCCTTTCGGAAGAGGGAGATTTTTCGTTCGCCGGGAGGCTAAAACGTTAGCACGCACCCCGGCGAGCCGCCAGAGCGCCGGGGTGAACCCCGCTCAGCGCGGGATGTTCCGTCGAACAGCAGGGGACAGGGGACTGTAGACAGGGATAGGCGTTAGGAGATGGAGATGGGGACAGGTGATGGGCCATGCGCTCTGGAAGGCGGCTGAAGCCGCGGCAACAACTACGGAAAGCCTCGCAAACCGCGCGAGGCTTCAACAACTCATATCACACAAAGAAGCAGGGCAGCGGAGGAATCGCTCCGCTGCCCTGCTTCTTTCGCTGTCGTCAACCCTGTTCCCTGTCCCCTGTTCCTGCTCTTCCTACTGTCCCGCCGGGAGGTTCCTCGCGAGCAGCCAGGCGCGCACGTCGCCCACGTCCAGGCGGCCGTTGGCGTTGCCCTGCAGGTCCAGGTAGGCGGACTGGGCCTGCGTGAGGGTGCCGCCGCCCAGCAGATGGTTCACCACCGCGTCCTGCGCCAGCTGCGGCTCGGCCACCTCGATGCGCACGTCGCGCTTGCCGAAGCCGTTGGGCGTGGTGACCAGCACGGTGAAGGCGTAGCTCCCCGCCTTCGCGGGCGTCCCCTCGATGCGGCCGGTGGAGACGAGGGTGAGCCCCTTCGGCAGCTGGCCGGCGCTCACGCTCCATATCCCGGCCTCGGCGTTGCTGGCGGCGAGCTGGAAGGCGTACGGCGCGCCCATCATCCCCGGCGCCAGCACCGCGTCGCTGGTCACGGTCACGTTCCCCTCGGTGCTCACCTCCACCCGGAAGCCGTCGGCCGTGGCCTCGAGCACCCGCACGCGCACGCCGTTCTGGAAGTCGGTGAAGGTCTCGCCGGGAACCCACATCGCCCCCGCGTCGTTGGGGTTCCCGTTGTTGTCGGGGTCCACCACCTTGGCGGGCACGTCGTCGTTCAGGTTCACCCGGTGGATGACCACCGCCTCGCCGGGGATGCGGCCCACCGCGTCGTACCCGGCGTAGCGGCGCGCCTCCACCGTGTAGAAGGTGCCAGTGCCGGTGCCGGTCTGGATCTGCACCATCTGGTACCCCGCCGACGTGGGGACCGCGTCGCGCACCAGGTCCAGCGTGGCCGTGCCGGAGGTGGCCAGCACGTACTTCCGCGCGGCGGGGATCCACCCCAGCAGGTCCTTGTGGAAGGCGATGGTGTGCGGCGCCACGCGGGTGCCCGCGTCGGTGCTCCCGCCGCCGCTCATCACGTCCCAGCGCGAATCGTACGTGGCGTCGTACGGGCCCGACGAGTGCGGAAGCCCCAGCGAGTGCCCGGTCTCGTGCGCGTAGGTGGACTGCGTGGCCCAGCTGGCCATCCAGGTGGTGGCGAAGCGGCGCGTCTGCCCGTCGATGGTCAGGTTCCACGACCCGCCCCACGACGAGTTATCGAGCGGCGAGTTGAACTGCATGTTGATGCCGGCGTACTGCGTGAAGTCCACCGAGGCGTCCGCGGCGCCGGTGCAGTCCTGGATCAGCATCCCCAGGTTCGCGGTGCCCGACGAGTTCATGTAGTCGCCGCTGGCGCGGGGGAGGACGAACGGCCCCACCACCTGCGTGGTCAGGTCCACCCGGTCTTCCGAGCTCTCGCGCCAGTAGTGCTCCAGCCCCGGGTACGCCGACCCCATCCACTTCTCGTAGACCGACGCGGGGTGCGGGTCGGCCGCGGCCATGTTGGGAAAGCGGCAGAGCAGGGTCACGTAGGTGCGCGGCCCGTGCTGGTTCACGTACGAGACGGAGAGGCGCGGCCCGTCCAGCGGCTGGATCGCGTGCACGCGCAGGCGGGGAACTGCGCGCCCGGCCCCCGCGGGCGCCAGGTCGCCGGTGACGCTCACCCGGCGCCCGTTCAGCCGCAGCATCCCGCCGAACGGCTCCAGGTCCGCGTGCGTGGCGTCCAGCTCCGTCGCGTCGCCCCTGGCATCCACCAGGAACAGGTTCACGGCGGCCAGCGCGTTCTCGGTGCCGCGCGTCTGCCAGACCACGTTCAGCGTGCCGGTGCGCGTCTCGCCGGGAACGCTCCCCGGCATCGCCGCCCAGGCGGCCAGCGCGGCGGCGGCCAGCGCGAGCGCGGCGCGGAAGCGGCTGCGGGAGATGGAGATGCGTGGCATCGCTCAGCTCCCCCGCTTCACGGTGGCCGAGTACCCCGAGACGGACCCGCGCGCCGCGTTCCCCGCGTCGGCCGCCTCCTGCACGGTGGCGCTGTACTCCCCCGCCCGCCCGGCGTCGGGCACCGACACCTGCAGCAGCGCCCCGTCCGCGATCGTCCCGAACACCGCCACGCGGGTGGTGGTCCCCTGCGTTCGCGTGTACACCACGTTCGTGGCCACGGCGGGCTGCACGTCGGTGACCGCGGCGGGGCCGCTCAGCGTGAGCACCAGCGCGCGGTCGCCCGCGTTGGGGTTGTCGAGCGTGACGGTGAGCACGCCGGGGCCGGGCGCCGCCGAGCCGGTGCCGTCTCCGCCGCCGCAGGCGGAGAGGAGCGCGGCGGCCACGAGCAGGGCCGCGCGGGAGATGGGCTTCATGGGGTCCATCGATGGAAGGGAGGATAGGGAGACGCGCTGATACACACGTCCCCGCCGCCGGGTCCGCTGAGAGAACGCCGCCACCGCCATCTCTCTGACAGCTCACCCGCCCCGCACCCTGCGCCAGGAATGGCGCCGCGCCGCCGCGGTCCGCTTCTCCGTTTCCCTCCGCTTCCTCCGTGTGATCCTTTGAAGACGGTTAATCACACAGAGGAAACGGAGGGAACGGAGGAAAAGGAGACGAAACCGTCGCCAGGAAGTTGAACGGCGCGGCCGGCCGCTGCAACGATTTCGACCGCGTCGATCCAGCGTCCGTCGAATGCCGGCGCGGACGCGCGGTATGCACGTTGCGATTGGGGATGGCGGCCGATCGGCGCCGCGGCGCGGATCGGCTCACATCGGTGGCATCGCGGTCCCACCCCGGCGGGTCAGCAGACGCGAGCACGGATGCGGAATCGGCTGCGGTTCTCCCCATCTCCCCGACCCAACGGCGCGCGCCCGGTCCGGCGCGGCGCCCTCCTCCTGCTCGCGTGGGCCCTCTGCGCGTGCGGCGGCGGATCTCCCGACAAGCGGGCGCAGGACGCCGTCGAGTCCGCGCGCTCGTGGACGGCCACGATGCGCCTGGCCGGCAACGCGTGGCTGGCGGGGAAGGTCCCCTCCGTGTACGCCCGGCAGACGTTCCGGAAGGCGCACGAGACGCTGGGAACGGAGATGGCGGCGCTGCGCAGGGACGGCGTTCCGCCCGTGCTCCGCCCCGAGCTGGGGCGCCTGCACGCGCCCGCCGAGTCCGCGCGGCGGCTGGCGGACGCCGTGGAGCGCCGCGACACCACGGCGGTGCGGCAGGAGCTGGGCGCGCTGGCGGTGCAGGACGCCGGGCTGGAGGCGCTGGAGCGGCGCCTCCCGGGAACGGGGAACTAGGCCGTGGCGCTGAAGCCCAAGCAGCTGGTGGAGGTCGCGCTGGGCGTGCTGACCAGCATCGGCGGGTACCTGGACGTGGGCGCCATCGCCACCTCGTCGCAGGCGGGCGCGGAGTTCGGCTTCCGGCACCTGTGGGTGATCGGGCTGGGAACGCTGGCGGTGGTCTTCCTGCTGGAGATGTCGGGGCGCTTCGCCGCGGTCAGCAGGCACACCATCCGCGAGGGGATGCGCGAGCGGCTGGGCTTTTCCTTCTTCGTCACCACCTGCAGCGCCGAGGTGGTGGTGGACGTGCTGATTCTGGCGTCGGAGATCGGCGGGATCTCGCTGGCCCTGCAGCTGGTTACGGGCGTGCCCGCGCGGTGGTGGGCGGTGCCGGTGGGGCTCTTCGCCTGGCTGCTGCTCTGGAAGGGAACCTTCGGCGTGCTGGAGAAGGGGGTCGCGCTCCTCGGGCTGGTCACCCTCGCCTTCGTGGTGGCCGTGGTGCGGCTGCATCCGGCGGTCGGCGAGGTGGCGCGCGGGTTCATCCCCGGCGGCGGGGGCGGCGACGCGGCGCACTACTGGTTCGTGGCCGTCTCCATCCTGGGCGCGCTGATCTCGCCGTACCTCTTCTACTTCTACTCCGCCGGCGCGGTCGAGGACGGGTGGGGGAAGGACCACATCGCCACCAACCGCATGGTGGCAGGGGTGGGGATGACGTTCGGGAGCGTGGTCGCCTGCAGCGTGCTGATCGTGGCGGCCGTGGTGTTCCTGCCGCGCGGCATCCACGTGGACCAGTACGAGCAGGTGGCGCTGGGACTGACGTCGGCGCTGGGCGGGAGCTGGGGGTTCTACCTCTTCGCGGCGTCGCTGGGCATCGCGTGCCTGGGCGCGGCGCTGGAGGTGTCGCTGGCGATCCCGTACGTCCTGGCGCAGGGGCTGGGGTGGGTGTGGGGCGAGAACAAGAAGCCGTCGGCGGCGCCGCGCTTCGCCATCACCTACACCATCGCCATCGTCCTGGGCGTGGTGCCGATCCTCCTGGGGGTGGACCCGCTGAAGCTGACGGTGTTCAGCATGGCGCTCACGGCGGTGTTCCTGCCGCTGGCCATCTTCCCCTTCCTGGTGCTGATGAACGACGAGCGGTACCTGGGCGAGCACCGCAACGGGCGCCTGAGCAACTTCGTGGTGATCGCGTCGGTGTGCATCGCCTTCGTCCTCGCCCTCGTCACCATCCCGCTGGAGATCATGGGGGGATGAAGGATGACAGGGGACAGGGATGAAGATTGGGATGGAGATGGATCGGATGTCGGCTGCGAAGATGGCATGGAAGGCGAATGAATTCGCGGCAACAACCGCACAAAGTCCCTGCGGGACTGCGGCGGAGGCATTGCCGCAGGTCGACAGCATACATGATGGCCTAACCCGGAGGACGTCATCCTGAGGGAGCCTAAGCGACTGAAGGATCCATAGTTGACGCATGAGCGCCGGCTGGCTGGACGCGTCAAAGAGACGGACGTGCTGGACCGGCTATAGATCCTTCGGCCGCCGCCGGGATTCGGGGTGGAAGATGGTTTGGAGCAGCGGCGGCGCTCAGGATGACGTCATCTTGTGGTGGGCGAAGGGAGGAAATACGCGATGATCGAGGACGGGCACGAGTACGACCTGGTGGGGCACGTGCTGGATCAGCAGCTCCGCGACTTCATCGGGCGGCCGATGGGGATGGTGGACGGGCTGGTGCTGGAGATCCGCGACGGCGAGCCGCCGCGCGTGAGCCACATCGAGATCGGCGGCGATACCCTGGCCATGCGGCTGAAGCAGCCGCTGGGGCGCTGGCTGGGGGCCGCCGCGCGCCGGTGGGGGGGCACCCGCGGCCAGCCCTTCCGCATCCCGTGGGAGAAGGTGAAGAGCGTGGGGCTGGACGTGGAGGTGGACGTGGACGCGGACCAGACCCCGGCGATGTACTGGGAGCACCGCATCGGCGCCGTGGTGCGCAGGATTCCGGGCTCGTGAGCGCGGGCGAGGCGCACGTCGAGCGGCTGCTGGGCCGCCCCGTGGTGGACGCCGACGGCCGCAGCCTGGGGCGGATGGAGGAGATCCGCGCCGTCGCGCACGGCGGGCAGCTGTACGTGAGCCAGTACGTCGTGGGGCGATACGGCGTGGCCGCGCGGCTGACGTCGGAGTCGCTGCTGCCGCGGGTGCTGCACCTGGTCGGCATCGCGCGCCGCCGCCGCGGCTACGTCATCCCGTGGATCTGGATGGACCTCTCCGACCCCGAGCACCCTCGCACCACCAAGCCGATGCACCTGCTGACGGCGATCGACGACGACGCGACGCCGTATAAACCGGTGGATATCTAAAAGTCCTAAGTGCTAAGTCCTAAGTCCTAAGTGCTGAGTGCGATGTGGCCACTCAGGACTTGGGACTTAGGACTTAGGACTTCTTTTCGTCTCCACTCCCCCGCCGTGTCCTCAGCCTCGCCAGCGCCAGGTCCGCGGCGCCCAGCGACGGCGCGTTGTCGCCCAGGCCGGCGTGCACGAAGTCGACGCGCGCGGCGGCGGCGGGGAGGGCGCGGGCGCGGACGACGGCGGTGGCACGGTCCAGCAGCTCGGGGAAGCCCTCCATCACCCCGCCGCCCAGGATCACGCGGCGCGGGTTCAGGCCGTTCACCAGCCCCACCAGCGCCGCGCCCAGGATGCCGCCGGTGTCGTCGATCAGCTGCGTCGCCAGCGCGTCCCCGGCCCGCAGCGCGGCGGCCACCGACTCGCCGGTGATGGCGTCGGCCGAGCCGGCGGCGCGGATCAGCGGCTGGCCGGCGGCGTGGTGCGCCAGCACGGCCTCGCGGGCGCGCTCCTCGATCCCCCAGCCGCCGCAGTAGGCCTCCAGGCAGCCGCGGTTGCCGCACCGGCACTGCCGGCCCCCGGCCACCACCGTCATGTGGCCGAACTCGCCGGCCACCCCGTCTCCCCCCTCCAGCAGCCGCCCGCCCAGCACCGCCCCGCCGCCCACGCCGGTGCCCAGGAACAGCACCAGCAGGTCGCGCACGCCGCGCCCGCCGCCCAGGCGCCACTCGGCCCAGGTGGCGGCGCGCACGTCGTTGGCCACGGTCGCGGGGATGCCGAAGGCCTTCGCCGCCAGCCCGCGCACGTCCGCGCCGGTCCACCCCAGGTTGGGCGCGCCCAGCAGAACGCCGCGCGGGCCGACCTGGCCGGCCACGGAGACGCCGACCGCCACGGCCTCGGCGAACGCGCCGCCGAACTCCGCGCGCGCCGCCCCGGCCGCGCGGGTGAGCGTGGCCGCCGCGCCCCCCTCGGGCTCGGTGGGGATGCGGTGCTCGGCCACCACGCGCCCGCCGCGCCCGGCCAGCACGATCTCCGTCTTGGTCCCGCCGACGTCCACCCCCAGGGCCAGCCGGCCGTCGTTCCTCATCCCCATCCCCCGTCTGGTCACCCCACTGCCCCGCGCGCGGCTCCCCGCGGATGCGCCGAAGATGCCGCCCGGCCGCCCCGGCGGCAACCGGTGCCCCGGCACCGGGCGGCGTTAACCGGGTATGCGGGCCGGGGGTCCTCAAAGCGTGGACGTCCGCGCGCCGCGGTCCGGGCGTTGCGGGGGTCCGGCGGGTGGAAGGGAAACGAAAACGACATGACACGATCCGACAGGCCGCTCCGGCTTTCGCCGCGGCAGCGGCTGGCGGCGGTGCTCACCCCCGCGCTGCTGGTGCTGGCGTTCGACGCGGCCACCTTCTGGGGCACGCTGCGCGAGCGCGGCAGCCGCAACGTGGTGGACGAGAGCCACCGCACCATCGAGGCGCTGCAGCAGGTGCTGGCCACCTCCTCGGCGGCCGAGACGGCGCAGCAGCGCTACCTGCTCACCGGCGACGAGAGCGCGCTGGTGCCGTTCGAGCGCGCCCGCGGCGAGATGGGGACGCTGCTGGCCCGGCTGCACGCGCTGACCGCCGACGATCCGGAGGCCGCGAAGGCGCGTGCCGACACGCTGGAGCGCGTCATCACCCAGCGCATGGACGAGCTCCGCGCCACCGCCGCGCTCGCCCGGGCCGGCGACCGCGCGGGGGCGCTGCAGCGGGTGCGCTCGGCGCGGGTGGCGCGGCTGGCGGACGAGGCCGCGCGCGTGGCCGATGCGGTGCGGGGCAACGAGGAAGCCGAGCTGAGCGCCCGCGGCACCCGCGAGGAGGGGGTCACGCGGCGGCTGGTGCTGCTGGTGGTGCTGGGCGCCGCCGCCTGCGCCGGGGTGACGCTGGCGGTGAACGCGCTGCTGGGGCGCTACGGCGCCAGCCAGGAGGCGTTCGCGGGAGAGATGGAGAGGCTGAACGCGCGCCTGGCCGAGCAGTCGGCCGCGCTGCAGCAGCTGACCGCCGAGCTGCAGGAGCGCACTTCGGCGGCGGAAGAGGCCAACCGCGCCAAGTCCCGCTTCCTGGCGGGGATGTCGCACGACCTGCGCACGCCGCTGAACGCCATCTCCGGCTACACCGACCTGCTGGAGACGGGGATCCGCGGCCCCGTGAACGACGCGCAGAAGGCCGACCTGCAGCGCATCCGCGCCAGCAGCCGCCACCTGCTGTCGCTCATCGACACCATCCTGAGCTTCGCGCGCACCGAGTCGGGGAAGCTGGAGGTGCGCGTGGAGCCGGTGCCCGCCGCCGGGCTGGTGCGCGGCATCGAATCGTCCTTCCTCCCGCAGCTGGCCGAGAAGGGGCTGCACTACGAGTGCGACCCGGGGCCGCCGGGGCTGTGGGTGATGGCCGACCCGGGAAAGACCGAGCGCGTGCTGCTGAACCTGATCGGCAACGCCATCAAGTTCACCGATGCGGGCGGCCGGGTGGCGGTGCGGTGCGAGGACGAGGGCGATGTCGTGGCCATCCACGCCCGCGACACCGGCCGGGGGATCGCGCGGGACCAGCTACCGCACGTCTTCCAGCCCTTCGTGCAGGTCGATCGCGAGCAGGTGCCCGAGGCGAAGCGTGGCGTGGGGCTGGGCCTCGCCATCTCCCGCGAGCTGGCCGTGGCGATGGGCGGCACGCTGACGGTGGAGAGCGAGGTCGGCCGCGGCTCCGTCTTCACCCTGCGCCTCCCGCGCGCCCCGATCCCCGCGCGCGCCCCGGCACGTCCGCGACGGCCGACGTAGCCGTGGGGTGATCCGTAGGAGAAAAAGGGACAGGGACGGCGGGGGATGAGAAGCAGAATCAGCGGAGTCGACGGTGGAAGTAGCACCGTTGACTCCATTTGGCTCCCCTGTTGTCGGATCCCGGATCTGGCCATCATCCGTGCATTACAAACGCACAGAGAGACCATCCTGCATCGTCCCTGCGCTGCGCGCGTCCAGGGAGGATGAAAGGAGATCGGTCGTGAGCACCGATGCCACGGAATGAGCGGATCAGCCTCGCGCAGTTTGCGAGGCTTCCCGTAGTTGTTGCTGCGACTTCAGTCGCCGGTGACCGGTTGCGCCCGGAACTTTCTATTCAGCGCCTGTGGACCTTGACCTGCGGCGAGTTGGATGCAGGTTAGGAAAGCATCCTTTCCCGAGACGCCCGCCGCCGGCCCGCGGCGCCATTCCGCGTCTCCGGGGCCGCCCTTCGGCCGTCCAGGGGGTCGAAGCCCATGCCTCCCGCGCTCCAGCCCCTCCGGCTCTCCCCCGCGCAGCGCTTCGCGGCCGTGTTCGTCCCCGCGCTGCTGGTGCTGGCGTTCGGCGCCGCCACCTGGTGGGGCACCCTGCGCGAGCGCCGCTCCCGCATCGCCGTCGACCAGAGCCACCGCACCCTCGAGGCGCTGGACTCGCTCGTCACCACCCTGGTGAACGCCGAGACGGGGCAGCGCGGCTACCTGCTCACGGGGCGCGACGAGTACCTGGACCCGTTCCGCCGCGCAGACGGAGAGGTGCACCGGCACATCGGGCGGCTCCGGACGCTGGCCGGCGACGACCCGCCCATCGCCCGGGCGCGGGTGGACTCGCTCTCGCTCCTCGCCGGCCGGAAGTTCGACGAGCTGAACGAGACGATCACCCTCGCCCGGAACGGCCGGCGCGACGCCGCGCTGGCGATCGTGGCCAGCGGCCGCGGCCGGAACACGATGGAGGCCATCCGCCGCACCGCCGCCTCGCTGGCGGCGGGTGAGAACGCCGAGCTGGCCCAGCGCGCCGAATCCGAGGAGCGCACTTCCAGCGGCGTGGCCCTGCTCATCGTGCTGGGCGCCGCCGGCTCGGCGCTGGTGTCGCTGCTGCTGAACCGCGTGCTGCACCGCTACGGAGAAACGCAGGCCGCCTTCGCCGCCGAGCTGGAGACGGCCAACCACCAGCTCGAGGAGCAGCAGGCCGAGCTGGAGATGCAGTACGAGCAGCTGCAGGAGCAGTCCACCGAGCTCGAGGCGCAGTCGGCGCAGCTGCAGGAGCAGGGCGCGGAGCTGGCGATGCAGAACGACGCGCTGCAGGAGGCCTCGGTGGAGCTGCAGCGCCGCACCGACGCGGCCGAAGAGGCCAACCGCGTGAAGGCGCGCTTCCTGGCCGCCATGTCGCACGACCTGCGCACGCCGCTGAACGCCATCGCCGGCTACGCCGACCTGCTGGAGATGGGGATCCGCGGCCCCGTGAACCAGGCGCAGATCGACGACCTGGCGCGCATCCGCAACAGCACGCGCCACCTCCTCTCGCTGATTACGGGGATCCTGGACTTCGCGCGGGTCGAGGCCGGGCACCTGGAGGTGCGGGTGGAGAACGTGCCGCTCGCCGCCACGGTGCGCGGGGTGGAGTCGTCCATCCTCCCGCAGGCGGCGGAGAAGGGGGTGCGCTTCGAGACCGACCCCGGGGCCGACGAGGTGTGGGTGGAGGCGGACCCCGAGAAGGTGGTGCAGGTGCTGCTGAACCTGGTGGGCAACGCCATCAAGTTCACCGGCGCGGGCGGCGAGGTGGCGCTGAGCTGCGTGGAGGACGGCGACGAGATGGTGGCCATCCACGTGCGCGACACCGGCCGCGGCATTCCGCCCGGGCAGCTTCCCACCATCTTCGAGCCGTTCGTGCAGGTGGACCGCGAGCAGGTGGCCGAGCGGCAGCGCGGCGTGGGGCTGGGGCTGGCCATCAGCCGCGAGCTGGCCGTGGCCATGGGCGGCGCGCTCTCGGTGCAGAGCGAGCCGGGCAAGGGCTCCATCTTCACCTTGCGCCTGCGCCGCGCCGCGAACCCGCACGCCCTGCCGCAGGCCGCCCCGGGCGCGGGCGAGGCCGGGGCGGTGTGATCGCCCGAACCGCACGCAGTGCGCCTTGACGCGCGGCCGTCCGCGACGTTGTGTTACCTCCGTGCCCGCGCGGACGCCGGGCACGGAGGAGCACACTTCACGCGGGAGACGGCGACATGGAGAAGCTGCGGCTGAACGTGGACGGGCTGAAGATCGAGAGCTTCGAGCCCCGGCCGGGCGGGCGCGACGCGAACGCGGCGCCGTTCGTGGCTTTCTGCAGCGTGCAGCCCACCTGCGGCAACCCCTCGCGCGGCGAGGAGACGTACCAGCAGGAGGTCATCACGCGCTACGCCTGCTGCGTCTGAGGCGCGGTTCCGCACACCCTTTCACGGCGGAGGTACCGATGAACAAGCTGCGGCTGGAGCTGGACGGGCTGAAGGTGGAGAGCTTCGAGGCGAGCGCGGAGCGGCGCGGCAAGGGAACGGTGCTGGGGTTCGACGGCAGCACCTGCAGCAACCAGCCGACCTGCGGCATCGCCTCGCGCGGCGAGGAGACGTACGAGCAGGAGGTGTTCACCCGCTACGCCTGCTGCGTCTGAGGCGCGGCCCGCACACACGCGAAACCCTGGAGGAAACGATGGACAAGCTGCGGCTGGAGCTGGACGGGCTGAAAGTGGAGAGCTTCGAGGCGAGCGCCGGCGCCCGCGCGAAGGGCACCGTACGCGGGTACGACGATAGCGTGTGCAGCCAGGGCTACACCTGCGGCGCCGCCTCGCGCGGCGAGGAGACGTACGAGCAGGAGATCAACACCCGCTACGCCTGCTGCGTCTGACGGCAGCCCCGTTCGCGTCCCCACCGCCGCCGAGCGGATCCGCCGGACAGACGAAGGCCCTCGCATCCGATTGGGATGCGGGGGCTTTCGGCTTCTGCGCCACCCGGCAAACGTATCCAGAGTGGCCGCGCGACGGAGCCTGCGATGCACGGCACTTGTTCTAAAACGCTTATTTGCGTAGCCTTCCCAATGCATGTTGCGGAATTTAGTCGAATTTCCGCTTGTCAGTGCATTCCACACGCATTCACGGGAACAGCCGTGCTGATTCGCTTCCGGGTTAAGAACTACCGCTCGATCAGGGACGAGCAGGAGTTCTCCCTTGTCGCATCTACTATGTCGGAGCTTCCCGAGGCGGTTGCGCGCCCGTCCGCCTTTGACTTCGGCGTGCTTCGTAGCGCCGCGTTATACGGTCCCAACGCGTCGGGTAAATCGACGCTCTGCTCCGCGCTTCAGTTTATGAAGTCCGCTGTAACTGATTCGCATAAATCCTGGGATCCGGGTGGTGGAATTTCCCGCGATCCATTTGCTCTGGACACCACCTCTGTGGGTGAGCCTTCATCCTTCATCGTAGATGTGAGTTTAGACAACATAAGATACGAGTACGGTTTCGTTGTCGATTCTTCTCGGGTGCTGGAGGAATGGCTCTACGCGTATCCTAAGGGACGGCGTCAGGAGTGGTTCACCCGCACCTATGACCTACCCGACGAGTTCGCATTCAGCCGCCTTCTTTCGGGTGAAAATCGTACGATCGCCGCACTTACTCGCCCGAACAGCCTGTTCCTCTCCGCCGCGGCGCAGAATAACCATCAAATGTTGTCTCCGCTCCACGAGTGGTTCTCTAAACAGCTTCGGGTTATCGAAGCAGGAACTTTCGACAACCTCACGCTTGAAGTGAGTGAACGCTGTCTGGATCCCGACTATCGCGCGAAGGTCTTCGACATCTTGAAATCCGCGGATCTCGGGATCACGGAAATCGAAGTGTTGGAGGATGATCAGGAAGGAGCCGCTCGCGCGCGGATGTTGGATAAAATGATGGCGGTATTCGGCTCTTCCGAGCTGGCAAGCGTGAAGCTTGTTCATCGCACGAACGGCCGTATCCCCGTGGCTTTGCCATTCAAGGGAGAGTCCGCAGGAACGCGTACACTGTTTGCCCTCGCCGGAGCAATGGTCGAGGTAATGACGAGCGGTGGAACCTTGGTGGTCGACGAGCTCGACCGCAGCCTTCATCCGCACCTGGCGCTCAAGATCGTCCGCATGTTCAACGATCCGGAGACAAACCCGAACGGTGCGCAGCTGATCTTCAACACCCACGACACCAATCTCCTCGACACCGAGCTCCTCCGGCGGGATCAAATCTGG
This sequence comes from Longimicrobium sp., assembly GCF_035474595.1. NCBI lineage: Bacteria > Pseudomonadati > Gemmatimonadota > Longimicrobiia > Longimicrobiales > Longimicrobiaceae > Longimicrobium > Longimicrobium sp. Next base: position 90,221 of record NZ_DATIND010000065.1, on the reverse strand, counting down.
TTCACGGAGAAGGGAGACGACGGCGCAACACGGCTGTTCCCGCTGACCGACTTCCGCGCGCGAAAGCACGAGAATCTCGAGCGTGGGTACCTGCAGGGACGCTTCGGCGCGGTTCCGTCGGTGCGCACGCCTCCAACGTTCCGGCGGACCGGCAGCTGATGGCGCGCGGTCCGCGCCGGGGAGGCGGAAACTCGCTGGGCCGGCGAGCCCCGTTCCGTGATCCCCTTCCCATGATCCTCGTCGTGTGCGAGGGGAAGGTCACGGAACCGCAGTACGTGGAGGGATTTCGGCTGGCGCGGGGAGCCAACACGGTTCGCGTACGGGTGGAATCTCCCGGCGGCGATCCGCTCGCATTGGTGGAACGGGCGATCGCGATTCGGGACGATGCCGCGCAGCGTGCAAAGCGCGAGCGCGACGACAATCTGAGATTCGACGAAGTCTGGTGCGTGCTGGACGTGGACCAGCACGCCCGGTTGGAGGCCGCGCGTACACTCGCGGGGAAGGCGGACGTCCAACTCGCCCTATCCAACCCGTGCTTCGAGCTCTGGCTGTTCCTCCACTTCGCGGAACACGCCGCCCACGTGAAACCGGATCAGGCTGCGCGGCTGCTCCGCAAGCATTTGCCCCAGTACGACAAGCATCTCCGCTTCGAGGACCTGGACCCCGGCTATGCGGACGCGGTGAGAAGGGCCGAAGCGCTCGACCGGCACCACGCCGGTCTGGACCAGGAAGGCGCGAATCCCTCTACGGGCGTGTATCGCCTCACCGAACAGATTCGCCGCTTCGGGAAAGAAGCGCGCCTCTGACCGCGATCATCGCCTTCTCGTCACTCCGCCTCCGCGGCCACGTTTGCGAGCAGGCCCAACTCCTCGACGTAGATGGGGCGCAGCGTGCGGGTGAAGAGCCAGCGCTCCACGGCGCCGAGGATGCCGCCGCGGCCCCGCATCACGGTGGAGATGGTCATGCGCGTCGCGCGGCCGCCCTCCAGCGGGTCGGCGATGAAGGTGGTGACGTTGCCGTTCTCGGGATAGCTCTCCACCAGCACGCGGCCGGGCTCCGGCTCGGTAACGTGGCCGCGCAGCGTGGCCGTGCGGCCGAGCACCGTGACCTGGAAGCGGATGACGGTGCCCTCGCCCACCCCGCCCTTCTCCACCACCAGGTCGTGGAACTGCCTGGGGAGGATGCGCGGGTGGCCGGCGTGGTAGTCCGCCACGATCCCGTACACCCGCGCCGGCGGCGCCGCGATGGCCGCCGATTCCTCGATTCTGTATTCCGCCACGTCGGTTCCTCCCTCGTTCGTTGATCCTCATCCAACGCATGAACGGTTGGCGTGGGACGGTTCTAACACGCCATGGAACCGCCCAGGCACACCGGCGGCTGGCCGATGCTCTGCCGTTGAAGCCTCGCGCGGTTGGCGAGGCTTTCCGTGGTTGTTGCCGCGGCTTCAGCCGCCTTTGCGATCAGCGGCGGGACACCTCCCGGGCCTCCGCGGAAACTCCCGGCGCGCGCGGTGTACACCGGCGCACCCCGAAACGGCGGCAACCCGCGGCGCTTCTGCTTGACGCGGTGCGGGACACGGACGATTCTATACCCCCATGCGCAAGCTCCTGATCTTCATCGGCGTGCTGCTGGCCGCACACGTCGCCCTGCTCTTCGTCCGCCCCGGCGGCGCCCAGGCCCCCGCGGCCGCGCCGGCCGGCGGCCACAGGCTCACCGTCGGCATCGTGTTCGACGTGGGCGGCCGCGGCGACAAGAGCTTCAACGACGGCGCCTACCTGGGCGCCATGCGCGCCGCCCGCGAGCTGGGCGCCGACGTCCGCCTGGTGGAGCCCGGCGAGGGCTCGGACCGCGAGGCCGGGCTCCGGCTGCTGGCCGCGCAGGGCCTCGACCTCGTCATCGGCGTCGGCTTCATCTTCAGCGACGACCTGACGCAGCTGGCGAAGGAATATCCCGGCATCCACTTCGCCGGGGTGGACTACGCGCTGTCGACCGACGCGCAGGGGAACGTCATCCCCCCGCCGCCCAACCTGGCCGCGCTGAAGTTCCGCGAGGAGCAGGGCTCGTTCCTGGTGGGCGCCATCGCCGCGCTCACCAGCAAGACCAAGAAGGTGGGCTTCGTGGGCGGGATGGACATCCCCCTGATCCACAAGTTCGAGGCGGGCTACAAGGCGGGCGTGCACTCCGTCTGCCCCGACTGCCGCGTGATCGCGCAGTACGCGGGCGTGACCCCCGAGGCCTTCCGCAACCCGGGGAAGGGGAAGGAGCTGGCGCTCAGCCAGTACAACCAGGGCGTCGACGTCATCTTCCACGCCTCGGGCAGCACCGGGCTGGGCGTGTTCGAGGCCGCGCGCGCCACCGGCAAGCTGGCGATCGGCGTGGACGCCGACCAGTACCAGGAGGCGCCGGGCTTCGTGCTCACCAGCATGGTGAAAGGCGTGGACAACGCCGTGTTCGACGAGGTGAAGAAGGTGCGCGACGGCACCTTCCACGGCGGGGTGGACTGGTTCGGTCTGAAGGAGAACGGCGTGCGCTACGTGTACGACGAGCACAACCGCGCCCTCATCCCCGACTCCGTCCGCACGCGCGTGGAGCAGTTGAAGGCCGAGATCATCGCCGGGCGCATCGTGGTGCCCAGCGAGCGCTGAACCGTCATCATCTCCCCCATCCCGCTACCCCGCACGCAATTGCCCGAGCAACCCTCCGCCGCCCCCGTGGTGCGCATGGCCGGGATCGAGAAGAGCTTCGGCCCCGTGCGCGCCAACCGCGGGGCCAGCCTGGACGTCGGCGCCGGCGAGATCCACGCCCTGGTGGGCGAGAACGGCGCCGGCAAGAGCACCCTCATGCGCATCCTGAGCGGGATGTTCACCCCCGACGCGGGCACCGTGGAGGTCTTCGGCCGCGACGTGACGGGGTGGACCACCGCGCAGGCCATCGACGCCGGCGTGGGGATGGTGCACCAGCACTTCATGCTCGTCCCCACCCTGTCGGTCGCCGAGAACGTCGTCCTTGGAACGGAGCCGCGGCGGCGGCTGGTGCTGGACCGCGACAAGGCCTTCCGCGACGTGGAGGAATTGACGCGGCGTACCGGGCTGATGGTGGACCCGCGCCGCCGCGTGAGCGAGCTGTCGGTGGGCGAGGCGCAGCGGGTGGAGATCCTGAAGGCGCTGCTGCGCGGCGCCAGGGTGCTGGTGCTGGACGAGCCGACCGCCGTGCTCTCGCCCCCCGAGGTGCAGGAGCTGTGGGGCGTGCTCCGCGGCCTGCGGAACAACGGCGCCACGGTGGTCCTCATCACCCACCGGCTGGACGAGGTGATGGACATCTCCGACAACATCACGGTGATGCGCGCAGGGGCCACGGTGGACCGCATCCGCACTTCCGCGACGACGCCGAACGACATCGCGCGGGCGATGGTGGGGCGCGAGGTCGCGCTGGCCGCGGAGGCCGACGTCTACCGCCCCGGGCGGACCGAGACCGGCGCCGCGCCCGCGCTGGAGGTGCGCGACCTGGTCGTGGCCGCGCCCGGCCGCCCGCGCGCGGTGGACGGCGTGTCGTTCGACATCCGCCCCGGCGAGATCCTGGGGATCGCGGGGGTGGAGGGGAACGGGCAGACGGAGCTGATCGAGGCCATCGCCGGCCTGGCCCCCGCCGCCTCGGGATCGATCCGCCTCGCGGGCGCGGACGTGACGGGGACCGGCGTCCGCGAGCGGGGGGACGCGGGGCTCAGCCACATCCCCGAGGACCGGCACCGGCGCGGGCTGCTGCTGGACTACTCCATCGCCGACAACCTCGTTTTGGGACAGCAGCACCGCTTCCAGAAGGGCCTCGCGCTCGACCGCGAGCGCATCGCCCGCAACGCCGACGAGCAGGTGCGCGCGTACGACGTGCGCCCGCCCGACCCGGCGCTCCCGGCACGCGCGCTCAGCGGCGGCAACCAGCAGAAGGTGGTTGTCGCGCGGGAGATGATGCGCGACTTCCGCGTCCTGCTCGCCGCGCAGCCCACACGCGGCGTGGACGTGGGCGCGGTGGAGCTGATCCACGACCGCCTGCGCCAGGCGCGGGACGCGGGGAAGGCGATCCTGCTCGTCTCGGCGGAGCTGAACGAGGTGCTGGCGCTGGCCGACCGCGTGGCGGTGATGTACGGCGGCCGGTTCGTGACGGTGATGCCGCGGTCGGAGGCGAGCGAGGAAGTGCTGGGACCCTACATGACCGGCGCGCAGCGGGAGGCCGCGTGAGCACAGCCGTGCAGCAGACCCCGCCCGCCGCGCCGGAGACGAAGGGCGGCACCGCGTCGTCCGCCTGGCGCGGGCGGCTGGAGGAGGCGCTCCTTCCGCCCATCGTGGCCATCGTGCTGGCGCTGGTGATCGGCGACCTGCTGATCCTTTCCTTCGGCCAGTCGCCCGGCGCCGTCTACAAGCTCCTGCTGGAGGGGACGTGGGGGAACGCCTACGGCTTCGGGCAGGTGCTGTACAAGACGACCACGCTGGCGTTCACCGGGCTGGCCGTCGCCCTGGCGCTCCGGGCCGGGCTCTTCAACATCGGCGCGGAGGGGCAGCTGGCGGCGGGGGGATTCCTGGCGGCGGCGCTGGGGCTGATGCTTCCCGCGGGGACGCCGGGGGTGCTGGCGGTGCCGCTCTGCATCGTCGCCGCGGCGGTGGGCGGAGGAGCCGTGGGCGCGGTGCCAGGGGCGCTGAAGGCACGCTTCGGCGCGCACGAGGTGATCGTCACCATCATGCTGAACTTCATCACCCTGGCGCTGCTGAACTGGATCATCGCCGCGCACCTGCACGTGCCGGAAACGCTGCACACGCCCGATATCCACGCCGGCGCCGTTCCGCGGCTGGGCGGGGCGTTCACCGGGTCGGCGGCCAACTGGACCATCCTGCTGTCGCTCGCCGCCGCCGGCGCGGTGTGGTGGTACCTGTTCCGCACGCGGCGCGGCTACGAGCTGCGCGCGGTGGGGCTGCAGCCGGACGCGGCCGAGTACGCGGGCGTGCGCGTGGGCGGCGTGTGGCTGCGGGCGATGGCGGTCTCGGGCGCGCTGGCGGGGCTGGGCGGGGTGAACTTCGTGCTGGGCTACAAGCACTACTACGAGGACGGCTTCGCGGGCGGCGCCGGGTTCCTGGGGATCGCGGTGGCGCTGGTGGGGCGCAACGACCCCGTCGGCGTGATCCTGGCGGCGCTCTTCTTCGCCACGCTCAGCCAGGGCGGGCTGGCGATCAACGCCGTGGTGCCCAAGCAGATGGTGGAAGTGCTGCAGGGCGTGGTGATCCTGGCCGTCGCGGTGGCCGTGCCCGAGGTGCGGCGCCTTCTCCGCCTCCAGCCGCGGAGGGGCTGACCGATGATCGTGATCACCTTCATCCTGCAGGCGATCCGCATCGCCATCCCCTACCTGTTCGCGGCGTCGGGCGGCGTGGTGGCCGAGCGCGCGGGGGTGGTGTCGCTGACGCTGGAGGGATTCATGCTCAGCGGCGCGTTCTGCGCCACGCTGGGCTCGTACTACAGCGGCAGCGCGTGGGTGGGCCTCCTCTGCGGCGTCGCCGGCGGGCTGGTGATGGGGCTGCTGCACGCGGTGGCGTCGATCCGCTACAAGGCGGACCAGATCGTGGTGGGGATCGCCATCAACCTGCTGGTGGTGGGCCTGACGCGCTTCTTCCTGCACCTGGCGTTCGACAGCTCCAGCAACTCCCCGCGCGTTCCCGGCTTCGGCGGCGAGAACGGGGGGTCGGGAATCATCGCCCTGATCTCCAACCCGCTGGTGTGGCTGGGGATCATCCTGGTGCCGGTGATGGGGTGGGTGATGTACCGCACCCCGTTCGGCCTGCGCGTGCGCGCCGTGGGCGAGCACCCGCTGGCGGCCGAGTCGGTGGGCGTGCCGGTGCCGCGGGTGCGGTATCTTGCGGTGATGCTCTCCGGCGTGCTGGCGGCGCTGGGCGGGGCGTACCTGGCGCTGGACCAGCACCAGTTCACCGACCAGATGACGGCGGGGCGCGGGTACGTGGCCCTGGCCGCGGTGATCTTCGGGCGCTGGGACCCCATCCGCGCGGGCATCGCCTGCCTCTTCTTCGCCGCCGCCGAGACGCTGCAGATCCAGCTCCAGGGCCTGCAGGCCATCCCCAGCCAGTTCGTCTCGATGATCCCCTACGTGCTCACGATCATTGCACTGGCGGGGCTGGTGGGGCGGAGTGTGCCGCCGGCGGCGCTGGGGCGGGCGGAGGATTAGGTAAAAGACCGCCAGCTCTCAGCCAAAACCTTCAACCAAACATCCGGGTGACTGCATGCTCGTTTGGGCGACAGAGTTTCCAGCTGCTTCAGGCACACACGCAGATGATCTCCTGGACGCGGCGAAGGAGTGGTTGGTCGGAAGCCCTCATTCGAAATGGACGCATGAGGATTTCGGTGCCGAGCCGCTAGGAGAAATCACGCGATACAAGAAGGACGCTCAGGAAGTAACTGTAATGAGGGTGACCCTAGACGAGCAGTCTTGGGCAGGGCTTCGGCAGTCATGGATTGAGAAAGGCAACAAGGAGTGGGTGACCGACACCGTTGCACACGAGAAGGACGGAGTAGTCTGGGTATCCGTGCGGCTTCACTGTAATTTATTAACGCCTGGCAGTAGGCTCCCCACTCCTAAAAAACCGTATTTGATTAAGGTGCTCCTGCAGAGACTTGGCGGGGGCTATGATGGAATTCTGCCAATAGATGCTGACCCCGTTCGACTGCGCGAGGACGAAGTTGATGTCGCAGCGGGTTACATGACGGGAACTGCCAGAAATCGGTTACCTGTTGTGTACGTCAGCACAGATTGGGGACGCCAGTACTCCCTGGATGTGAACCGGCTGTCGCGCGACTTAGCGGGAATGGCACACGTTGTAGTTGAGCCATCACGACAGTTCTCCTTCGCACTTAACCGCAATGTTCACGGAATTAACGCCTACAACGGAGCGGTTAGCATCTATTGGCCTGCGGGCCTTGGGGCGCAAGCACGATTTCTACCGATTCGTTTTGCTTCAGCGACAGAACTAGAGAACGCCATTAGAGAGGCCGTTCGCGTTGCGCTTACCCATATTCGGCCGCGGGTTGAGAGCACCTCATCATACCTTCGGGAAGTTATATCTCGCGCACGACTACAACAGCTCCGGACGCAGGGCAGTGCCGGGTGGGAGGAGTACGCTCAAGAGATCGATGCTGAGTTGTCCGCGGTCAGGCAGCAACTTGATGAATCCGAGGCCGAAATTCGGCGTCTCATGGGCGAGAATATGCGGCTGCAGGGATTTGCTAAGACGAGATCTGAAGGGGTGCTGGCGCTGGGCGACGAACAGGAGTTTTATCCCGGAGAGATCACTGAGTGCATCGCTGCTGCGCTTAAAGCGAGTCGAAGTACAATACGTACCGATTCACGATGGATGCACATCATTGAAGACCTCATCGCTGCTAACCCAGCAGGGGAAGGTGCTGAGCAGATCGCATCTCAAATCAAGGACATCTTCGCAAAAGGAGGGAAGTTCGGTACGACGGAACGGCGGGCGCTAGAAGAGCTTGGCTTTGTTGTTACCGACTCGGGAAAGCATGTGAAAGCCGTGTACCATGGTGACGACAGGTACGTATTCTCCATCTCCAAAACACCGAGCGACTCACGAGCAGGGAAAAACCTTGTGAGTACAATAAACAACAAAATCTTTGGGGCTTGACGTCTGCGGTTCGCCAAGTCTGGACAGGAACAGGTGAATTGTACTTCGAAGACTACGAGCCGGGCTCGGTGCACGAGTTCGGCTCGATTCGCGTGGACGAGGAGGAGGTGCTGGCGTTCGGGCGGAGGTTCGATCCGCAGGTGTTCCACACCGATCCGGAAGCCGCGGAGCGGACGGAGTACGGCGGGCTGATCGCCAGCGGGTGGCACACGGCGGGGCTGATGATGCGGCTGTACTCCGACCACTACCTGTCGAAGGTCGCCACCCTCGTCTCCCCCGGCGTGGACAACCTGCGCTGGCTGCGGCCCGTGCGCCCGGGCGACGAGCTGTCGCTGCGCGTGACCGTGGCCGAGGCGCGGCGCTCGCGCAGCAAGCCGGACCGCGGCCTGGTGCGCTCCGACGTGGAGGTGCTGAACCAGCGCGGCGAGGTGGTGATGACGCTCAGCGCGCTCAACTTCTTCCTCTGCCGCACGCCCGGCTGACCTGATCTCACGCGGAGACGCGGGGCGCGGAGAACTCATCGCGGCGGTGAGTTCTCCGTGTCTCCGCGTCTCCGCGTGAGGCTTTCTGTTGCTGTTCTCCTCTGCGGGAACCGGGTTTGCTAGGTGAATTCCGGTTCGAGCGTCGCACACGGAAATTCGGGGAGCGGATGATGGCGGAGCAGGCGGTGAGGGCCGAGGGGGAAGAGCGGAGCGTGTGGGTGGTGTTCAGCGGGCTGCTGCTGGTGATGCTGCTCGCCTCGCTGGACAGCACCATCGTGGCCACGGCGCTGCCGACCATCGTGGGCGAGATGGGCGGCGTGGGCCACCTGGCGTGGGTGGTGACGGCGTACCTGCTGGCGCAGACCATCGTCACCCCGCTCTATGGCAAGCTGGGCGACCTGTACGGGCGCAAGCGCGTCCTCCAGTCGGCCGTCGTCATCTTCCTGCTCGGCTCGGTGCTGTGCGGAATGGCGCGCTCGCTGGAGGCGCTGATCGCCTTCCGCGCGCTGCAGGGCCTGGGCGGCGGCGGGCTGATGGTGAGCTCGATGGCCGCCGTGGGCGACGTGATCCCCCCGCGCGAGCGCGGCCGCTACCAGGGGATCTTCGGCGCGGTGTTCGGGCTGAGCAGCGTGGCCGGGCCGCTGATCGGCGGGTTCTTCACCACGAACCTCACCTGGCGCTGGATCTTCTACATCAACCTCCCGCTCGGCATCGTCGCGATGGTCGTCCTGGCGGCGACGCTTCCCGCCAACCCCGAGCGGAAGCGGCACCGCATCGACTACCTGGGCGCGGCGACGCTGGCGGCGGCGCTCAGCGGAATCATCCTCCTCACCGACCTGGGCGGGGCCACCTTCCCGTGGGGCTCGCCGCAGATCGTGGGGATGGGCGTGGCGAGCGTCGTCTTCCTGGCGCTCTTCGTCTGGATCGAGCGGCGCGCGGCCGAGCCCGTCCTCCCGCTGCGCCTCTTCCGCAACCGCATCTTCACGGTGAGCAGCGCGGTGGGTGTGGTGGTGGGGTTCGCCATGTTCGGCTCCATCACCTTCCTCCCCCTCTTCCTGCAGACGGTGAAGGGCGCCAGCCCCACGGGCTCCGGGCTGCAGCTGCTGCCGGTGATGGGGGGGATGCTGGTGACGTCGATCGTCAGCGGCCAGCTCATCTCCCGCTGGGGGCGCTACCGCGTGTTCCCGATCGTGGGAACGGCGGTGATGAGCGCGGGCCTCTTCCTCCTCTCGCGGATGCGCGCCGACACCGGCCTGGCCACCGCCTCGCTGTACATGCTGGTGGTGGGGATGGGGCTGGGAATGGTGATGCAGGTGCTGGTGCTGGCCGTGCAGAACTCGGTGGACTACGAGGACCTGGGCGTGGCGACCAGCGGGGCGACGCTCTTCCGCTCCATCGGCGGCTCGCTGGGGACGGCGGTGCTGGGCGCGGTGTTCGCCTCGCGCCTGACGGCGACGCTCGCGCGGGTGATGCCCGGGGCCGCGGGCGCGGTGACCGGCGGCGGCGGGGGGATGGATCCGGCAGCGATCCAGCGGCTGCCGGCGGCGACGCGAGGCGTTTTCCTGGACGCCTTCACCCGCTCGCTGGACTTCGTCTTCCTGTTTGCGGCCATCGTGGGCGCCGCGGCGTTCCTGCTGTCGTGGCTGCTGGAGGAGCGGCCGCTGCGCGACTCGGTCGCGGCGGGCGGCGCCGGCGTGGGCGAGACCATGGCGATGCCGGAGGACGGGGAGAGCTGGCCGCCGTTCTCGCGCTCGCTCTGGCACCTGATGCACCGCGACGCCAAGGTGCGGATGATCGAGAAGATCTCCGCGCTCGCGGGCGTGGGCCTGAGCCCGGCCGCGTGCTGGATGCTGGCGCGCGTAGGCCAGCACCTCGACACCGATCCGTGGCGCGTGGGCGGCGAGTTCAAGATCGACCCCACGCGGCTGCGCCAGGGGATGGACGAGCTGCGCGACCGCGGGCTGGTGGACGGCGACGGCACGCACGGGTCACTCACCCCCACGGGCACGGAAACGCTCGCGCGCCTGCGCACCGCCGGGCGCGAGTGGATGTCCAGCCTGGTGGCGGGATGGGACCCCGAGCACCACGCCGACCTGGCCGCCATGCTCGACCGCGTGGCCGACGAGGTGGTGGAGGGGCGGGCCTAATAGGGAAGTGCGGAAGTGCGGAAGTGCGGAAGTGCGGAAGTGCGGAAGTGCGTTGATCTGGTGCATCGATCGGATCGGGGGCATCATTGCATCCGTCGGTCCGAGTCCGCGATCCTGCCAGCGAGAGGCCACCATGCGATCCATCCTCCGCGTCTTCCTCTTCATCACCGCCGCGGCGACGCTTCCCCGCACCGTTCACGCGCAGCGGGTGGAGATGCCGGAGGGCGGGCCCGTTCGCGTGACCGCGGCGGGATGGCACCCCGGGCGCGTGGCGGGGACGCTGGTGCAGGCGACGGCGGATTCGGTGATGATCCGCACGGGCGACTCGCTGGTGGCGATCCCGCGCGGCCGCGTGACGCGCGTGGAGGTGCCGGACGGGCGCCGGCGGTACGCGACGCGCGGGATGTTGATCGGGATCGGCGTAGGCGCCGTGATCGGGGCGATCGGCGGGATCACCTGCCACGACGACTGCCCGGACGGGACGACCGCGCTGACCACCTTCATCGGCGCCGGCGGCGGGATGCTGCTGGGCGGCGCGGCCGGCGCGCTGGTGACCGGCCCCCGCTGGCGCGACGCATCCCCGCCCACGACGGCGATCCGGATCACGCCCGCGCCCGGCGGCCGCGGCATCGCCCTGACGTTGCGGCGATCCACGCGCTGACGAACCCCGCGAACCCCGCATCAACCGACGCACCGCGCTGCATTGGTGCGATGCGGGCTCGGTGCCCGCCGCGGAGCCCTCCCCCCGCGCCTGAGAGCGCTCGCCCCCTCCCGATAACAGGAGGGGGAATTCGTTTTGGCGCACAGGCGGTGGAGCAGTCGTCGGCTGACGTGTGATGCGGGGCCCGAGGCAGCATCGCCGCGCGCTCCGGAAGCTTCCCCGCAATGAGTTCTCCCCTCCCCCGCGGAGCGGGGGGAGGGGCCGGGGGCGGGGCCGGGGGAGGGGGCCAGCCAGGCGGGCTGGATGCATCCTCCCGGCTCCGCCGACTATCCTCACGCCAACGCCACATCTCCATTCCCATCTTGCCACCTTCGCGGCCCGTTCCCTGCCTTCCCCCGCCGCCGCGAGGCCCAACTCCTCACATCCAGATCGGTTCGGCGGAGAAATGCTGACACTCATCACGAACGGGGACGTGTACGCGCCGGAGCCGCTGGGCCGGCGCGACATCCTGCTGACGGACGGGAAGATCGCCAAGGTCGGCGAGATCGACCGCAAGGCGGTGGAGAGCGTGGGCGTGGACTGCGAGGTGATCGACGCCAAGGGGTGCCTGGTCGTTCCCGGGCTTATCGACCCGCACGTGCACCTGCTGGGCGGGAGCGGCGAGAGCGGCTTCAGCACGCAGACGCCCGAGTTCTTCATCGGCGAGCTGGTGCGCTTCGGCATCACCACCGTGGTCGGCGTGCTGGGGGTGGACACCACGATGAAGACCATGGCCGGGCTGCTGGCCAAGGCCAAGGCGCTGAAGGAAGACGGGCTGAACGCCTTCGTGTGGTCGGGCGGGTACTCCATCCCCCCCACCTCCATCATGGCGTCGGTCCGCGACGACATCATGTTCATCGAGGAGGTGCTGGGCGCGGGCGAGATCGCCATCTCCGACGAGCGGGGGATGGACCCGTCGGCGCGCGACCTGGCCCGCGTGGCCACCGACTGCCACGTGGGCGGAATGCTCTCGCGCAAGGCCGGCCTCCTGCACCTGCACGTGGGCGAGGGCGACTCGCGGCTGCGCCCCCTGCGCGAGGTGCTGGACGGCTTCAACGTGAAGCCGGAGTGGTTCTACCCCACGCACGTGGAGCGCACCACCCGCCTCTTCGACGAGGCGGTGGAGCTGGCGAAGAAGGGGATGCCGATCGACATCGACGTGGTCGAGGGCGACATGGCGAAGTGGGTGCGCCGCTACCTGGAGGCCGGCGCGCCCGAGGACAGGCTCACCATCTCGTCCGACGCGTCGGTCACCAGCCCGCGCGGCGTGTGGGAGCAGATCCGCTCGTGCATCCGCGACTGCGGGCTGCCGAAGGAGAAGGTGTTCCGGCTGGCGACGCGCAACACCGCCGCCATCCTGAAGCTGGAGGGCTACGGCGGAAAGGGCGCGCTGGAGAAGGGCCGCATGGGCGACGTGCTGCTGCTGGAGGAGGGGAGCCTGGAGATCGTGCACGTCCTCTCCCACGGGCTGGCCATGGTGCGCGATGGGAACCTGGTGAAGGAGGAGAGCTTCCTGGACGACAGCGACCGCCAGATCCACCTCAGCGGCCGCAAGGACGAGAAGGGCGAGGAGAAGGAGAAAGGGACCGAAGAGAAGGAAGAGGGAGATGCGGCCAGGTGATCGCCCTTCCGTTCTCCGTCCCCCGCATCCGCGCCGAGCCCGGTCATGAGCGGGGGGATGGGGATCGCAAAGCCGGAGCGTATCCTCCGCTCGCGGGCGCGCCTGGGCGAGGGGCCGGTGTGGGACGCGGCGACGGCGGCGCTGCTCTGGGTGGATGTCTTCGACCAGAGCGTGCACCGCTTCGACCCGGCGACGGGGCACGATGAGATGTGGGAGGTCGGCGGCCTCTGCGGCTGCGTCTGGCCGGCGGCGGACGGGCGGCTGCTGGTGGCGCTGAGGAGCCGGCTGGCGCTGCTGGACCCGCGCACCGGCGGGCTGGAGCCGCTGGCGGACGTCCCCGAGCCGCCGGAGAACCGGCTGAACGACGGGGCGTGCGACGCGCGCGGACGCTTCTGGTTCGGCTCCTTCTCGCCCAGCGAGGGCGGCGCGTCGCTCTGGCGCTTCGACCGCGATGGCGGACTGCGGCGGATGGAGACGGGGCTCACCATCTCCAACGGCCTGGGGTGGAGTCCGGACGGCGGCACCTTCTACCTCACCGACTCGCCCGCGCAGACCATCCACGCGTACGACTTCGACGCGGAGGCGGGACGCATCTCCAACCGCCGCACCTTCGTCGATCTCCGCGGCGAGGACGGCTTTCCCGACGGGCTGGCGGTGGACGCGGAAGGAGGCGTGTGGTCGGCGCGCTTCGCGGGCGGCGCGGTGGTGCGCTACGACGAACGCGGGCGCGAGACCGACCGCATCTCCCTCCCCGTCCCCCGCGCGACGAGCTGCGCGTTCGGCGGCGCGGGGCTGCGCGATCTCTACATCACCACCGCGTCGGTGGGGATGATGGAGGAGGAGATCGAGGACGCGATCGAATCCGGCGACCTCTTCCGCGTCCGCACCGGCGTCGCCGGGCTCCCGGTCCATCCCTTCGTCCCGCCATCCTGAAAAGAACGTCTCACACGGAGGGAACGGAGGGAGCGGAGAACTCATCGCACTCCGCTCCTCCTCCGTTTCCTCCGTTCCCTCCGTGTGATTCTATCTTGTTGTTCTACAGCAGTTTACTGACTTTCGACATCTGTGCTCCACGCGTGTGACCAACCTTTGCATCGGTTTCCGGCCCCACTTTTCGCCCGCACGGGGCGGGCGGAGCGGAGACCGGAACCGGGAGGTCGAAGATGGCCACACGGATGGGCGGATGGGCGCTGGCGGGGCTGCTGCCGCTGGCGGCGGCGTGCTCCACGGGCACGTTGGGGATGAGCACGCTGGGGCCGCACGGGCAGGGCGACGTGGCGGCGCACTCGTTCGTATCGGCGGTGGACGCGGGCGAGATCCAGCAGGCGCAGCTGGCGCAGAGCCGGGCCAGCAGCGGCGCCGTGCGCGACTTCGCCAGCCGGATGATCACCGAGCACTCCAACGCGCTGGCCATGCGCGACGAGCAGATGCAGCGCATGGGGCTGGGGCTGCGCACCAGCGCGCACATCGCCGCGGGGAACCTGGGCTACGGCGGCCCGGCGGTGGAGACGAACGGGCAGGGCGTGGTCTCGAACAGCGCGCACAGCGGCGGCACCGGAACCACGGGAACGGGGATGGGCGAGGTGGGCGCGGGGAGCGGGTCGATGGACATGACCGGCGCCTTCACCCCGTCGATGGTGCTGTCGCCGATGGGGATGGACGAGCTGAACGGCCTGCTGATGCAGAACCCGTACAGCCGGCCGGTGGCGGAGTCGGCCATGGCGGACCTGGCGGCGCTGCGGGCGCTGAGCGGCGCGCAGTTCGACCGGGCGTACATGGACCGGCAGGTGGCCGCGCACCAGTACGCGCTGAGCAGCCTGGACCGCATGCTGGCGCAGGGCGGCATCGGGCACGTGATGACGCAGACGCTGACCGCGCAGCGCGCCGCGGTGGCCATGCATCTGCAGATGGCCCAGCAGATCCGCGCGGGGCTGTAACAGCGCGGAAGCGGCGGGGGCGGCCCGGCGGCCGCCTCCGGCATCACCCTGCAACGCGGGAGCGGACCGATGGCGGACGAGACCTTTCCCACGGGCGCGGAGCTGGTGGCCGAGCTGAACGACCTGCTGGCCCTGGACCACGACGCGGTGCAGGCGTACTCGCTCGCCATCGGCCGCATCTCCAGCGCCGAGTACCGCGAGACGCTGGCCGGCTTCCGGGCCGACCACCAGCGCCACATCGAGCGGCTGGCGCAGCTGATCCGCGACCGCGGCGGCGTGCCGCTGCAGCTGCCGCACATTCCCACCGGCGTGTTCAAGGCGGCGGTGCAGGCGCTCGGCACGCTGGGCGACGACCGGGCGACCCTGCTGGCCTTCAAGACCAACGAGGGGCAGGTGCGCGACAAGTACCGCCGCCACGCCGACCGCCCGCACGACACCGCCGTCTCCGTCGTCCTGCGCGGCGCGGCGGCGGACGAGGAGCGGCACTACGCCTGGGTCGAGGAGGTGGTCGAGCACCTGGGCGCCGGGCCGGGGACCCTCGTGGGCACCGCGCAGCAGGCCGCCCAGGCGGTGCACGGCCGCACCGCCGACGCCATCGAATCCGCGGGCCGGCGCGTGGCCGAAACGGTGGAGCAGCTCCGCCCCGGCGGCGCGGAGTAGCGCGGGAGATCAGGCGGGATCCGAGACGCCGCCGCGCCCTGGTGACGCGGCGGCGTTCGCGTGCTTCTTCGCCCGCTACGAGGTGCAGGAGCGAATGACGGGTGTATACTGGCGACATGCGACTGTCCATTCCGGCATTTAGAAATTAGATTCTACCCGGGCCATCGACCTGGAGAGTACGCAATGTCTTCCCTGCTCGAACGCATCACGATCGATCCGGCGATCTGCCACGGAAAGCCCACCATTCGCGGCCTGCGCTACCCCGTGCAGATGATCCTGGAGCTGTTGAGCGGGGGAATGACGACGGATGAGATCCTGCTGGACTACGAGGATCTCGAACGTGAGGATATCTTCGCAGCGCTCGATTTTGCCGCGCATGTGACGAACGTGAAGCGCATCGAGCCTCTCGCCGCGTGAAGTTCCTGATCGACGCACAGCTTCCGCGGCGGCTCGCGTCGTGGCTACGCGCCGCAGGTCACGCTCGGTCCACACGCTCGATCTGCCCGAGGGAAACCGTACGACCGATCTGGCGATTCTCGAACTCTGCGCCCTCGACCGGCGGACGGTTGTGACCAAGGATTCCGACTTCGTTGATTCGTTCGTCCTGCGGCACCAGCCCGAAAAGCTTCTTCTCATATCAACCGGCAACATTCACAACACCGATCTCGAGCAGCTTCTCCGTTCCAATCTCCCTGCCATCGTAGCCGCTTTCGAGGTCGCCGACTTCGTGGAATTGAGCCGCACCGCTCTGATCGTCCACGGCTGATTCGCCCATCCCCGGTCACCGCTGTTGCCGCGAATTCATCGCCTTCCCTCGGCCTCGGCGTCCACTGGGCGCCGGTGCTCAGCCGTGGAACTGCACGCCCAGGTACGCCACCGTTTCCCCCGCCGCGCCGCCGCGGAACACGCTGCGGCCGATGCTGAACATCAGGATGCGGTGCGCGTCCAGGTCGCGGCGGAAGCCGGCGTTCAGGAAGCGCACCGTCCCGTCCTCCGTCCCCGTCTCCACGTGCACCTCGGCCAGCCACTGCATCCGCTCGGCGGGCGCGTACTGGAAGGCGGCGCCGTAGAACCACCGCTGGCCCGCGTGGCGCTGGAAGACGCGGCCGGCGTCGACGTTCACGGCGAACGGCCCCATCTCGCGCGCGGCTTCCAGCGGCAGCAGCAGCTCCGTGTCCTCCGCCGGGCCGCCGACGCCGGGGTGGAAGACGAGCTTGGGAAAGGTGGAGACGTCCACCGGAAGCGCGGCGCCCGCATCGACGAAGCGCCACTTGGCCCCGGTCTCGATCTCGCCCAGGCGGCCATGCGTGCCCTCGCCCGAGGAGTGCTGGAACGCCACCGGAACCGCCGCGGTCAGCTGCACGCGTGACCCCGCGCCGTAGTTCACGTCCAGCACCGGCAGCTCGTACGCGCCGGTGCCGGGAGTGAAGTCGCCCGTCACGGCCACGTTCACCTCCCACGTTCCCGGCTCCGGCGTTCCCGGATCGTCGGTCATCAGCGGCGGCCCGCCCTGCGCGCGCGCGGCCGCGGGACCGATCGCCAGCGCGCAAACCACCACGGCGATGGAGATGAGGATACGGCGTGTCATCGTTCGAAGTTGAAAATGCATCCGTCGCACGGAGAATTTGAGTTGCGATGAGCTGCTCCCCGCCATCCCCCCGGCCAACCCGACATCGCGCCAGCGGCCGCGATGCCGGGATGCAGCGGGGATGGCCGGGCGCGAGTCCGCGAAGGCGGACTTCGGGCCGTTGTTGCCGCGAATTCATTCGCCTTCCCCAGCCTTCCGACCCGGCATCCAGCCCTCTATCCCCTATCCCCTGTCCCCTGTTCCCCTGTCCCCTAGCCTACCACGCCACCCCCGCCCCGCTGTCTCGCCGCGTGTTCAGCGCGTAGCCCAGCCCGCCCACGCGGAACCAGCGGTAGCCGTGCGCCTCCAGCGCCACGTGGTGGAAGCCGCGCTCGTCGGCGTGCTTCTCCTCCTGCTGCAGCAGGTTGGCCAGGTGGCCGCCCCCCTCGGCCTTCACCCGGAAGCGCGCCTCGCGCGGTCGGTCGGCGAAGTTGTGCAGGATCACCACCGAGTTGCCGCGCCACTCGTAGCACATCGCCAGCACGTCCGCGGCGCCGGTCGGCAGCAGCGTCCAGTCTCCCCACCCGATCTCCGGGCACTCCTTGCGCAGCCGGATCATCCGCACGGTCCAGTTCAGCAGCGACTCGGGGTCGCGGCGCTGCGCCTCCACGTTCACGTGGTCGCAGCTGTACGGGCCCTGGTCGATCACCGGCTTCACCGTCTTCTCCGCGGCCGAGAAGCCGGCGTTGCGCTCGCCCGACCACTGCATGGGCGTGCGCACGGCGTCGCGCTCCTTCTGCCGCAGGTCCTCGCCCATCCCGATCTCGTCGCCATATCTCAACACCGGCGTGCCGGGAAGCGAGAACATCAGCGAGTACGCCAGCTCGATGTGGCTGCGCTCGCCCAGCATCGACGCCAGCCGCCGCCGGATGCCGCGCCCCTACAGCTGCATCTCGGGGTCGGGCCCGAAGCGCTCCAGCACCACGGCGCGCTGCTCCTCCGTCAGGCGCCCCAGGTCCAGCTCGTCGTGGTTGCGGAGGAACTGCGCCCACTGCGCGCTGGGCGGCAGCTCGCGCGTGGCCTTCAGCGCCTCGGAAAGCGGGCCGGCGTCGCCGCTGGCCAGCGCGTAGAACAGGTGCTGGTTCACGAAGAAGTTGAACATCATGTGGATGCCGTCGCCCGACTTGCCGAAGTACCGGCGGTTCTCGTTGGGCATCACGTTGGCCTCGCCCAGCATGATGGCGCCCGCGGTGCGCCACTGCAGGAACGAGCGCAGCTGCTGCAGATACTCGAAGTGCATGGGCGGCTTCCCGCCCTTTCCGTCGGGCGCACCCTCGATGATGAACGGCACCGCGTCCACCCGGAAGCCGCTCACCCCCAGCTGCAGCCAGTACCCCATGATCCGCCGCACCTCGGTGCGCACGTCGGGGTTGTCCACGTTCAGGTCCGGCTGGAACTCGTAGAAGCGGTGGTAATACCACTCGCCCGACTCCGGGTCTTCCGTCCAGGTGGAGGTCTGCACGCCGGGGAACACCATCCCCTTGTTCCAGTCCTTCGGCTTCCGCTTCGCCCACACGTACCAGGCGTGGCGCGGCGATTGGGGGTCGCGCCCCTCCTGGAACCAGGGGTGCCGGTCGGAGGTGTGGTTCACGACCAGGTCGATGAGCACGCGGATGCCGCGGCTCTCCGCGCGCTTCATGAACTCCACGAAGTCGCCGCTGGAGCCGTAGCGCGGGTCCACGCCGTAGAAGTCGGAGATGTCGTAGCCGTTGTCGCGGTTGGGCGAAGGCTGGAACGGCCCCAGCCAGATGGCGTCGATCCCCAGCGACTCCAGGTAGTCCAGCCGCCGCATCAACCCCTCGAAGTCTCCGCAGCCGTCGCCGTTGCCGTCCATGAACGTCTCCAGCGACAGGCTGTAGATGACGGCGTTCTTGAACCACAGGTCCTCGATCACGTCCGCTCCTCCGCGTCCCGGTTCGGCGGCGCCGCGTTGCAAGGCGGAGACCGCAGGGGACAGGGGACAGGGAAGATGGAGATGGAGATGGGGATGGGGAGATGGAGACGGCGGGCGCATCCGGGGAGGATGCGCCCGCCGTGCGGCCTTGCGGGCCTACGCCGCGGGGGGATGCGGCGGCACGGCGCGGGTCACGGGCAGGGTTGTTCGTTGATGGTATTGCAGAGCTTGGCCCGGTACGTCAGGTCGGCGAAGAAGGCGCTGGTGCTGCCGCTCGACGGGAAGAGTCCCGCGCCCTGGACGTAGCCGCCGCCGATGGCGGTCAGGTGCGTGCGGTAGATCGGGCCGTTGAACGCGAAGTAGCCGCCGGTCTTCCCCTGCTTGACGTTGGTATTGAACGACACCATGTAGGTGCCCGGCGGGATCTGGTACGTGGTCGCCAGCGACACCTTCTGCCAGCCGGACGCCGTCTCGCTGGTGAACGGCTTCGACACCAGCTTTGTCCCGGTCGAAGTCCACAGGTTGGCCGTGTGCGATCCCGTCTCGCCCGCCCCCTTGTAGAAGCGGAAGCCCGTCACCAGCACCGTGTCGTCGGTGGTGAAGAGGGTGCCCACCTCCCAGGCGCCGGTGCCGTTGGTGTCGAACACGTCGGCCGGGGTCAGTGTCTCGTAGATGGAATCGGTCGGCAACCACACGATGTAGTCGCGCGGCCCGATGGGCGTGCGAGTGTCGACCAGTCCGCCGTCGGCGCAGGCCGCCACGGACAGTGCGGCGACCGCCGCGAAGATCCAGCGCTTCATCCTTCTTCCTCCTGAACGGGTGGTGGGAAGCGTGGCCGATTCACAGTGACGGTTAAGGATCGCTGGACGGTGGCGACCCTGCCCCCGGAGACCGGCTGCGCCTACCCGTATCGGCCCGAGGATTGTCCTCCGGCCGCGAGCATAATTGCCCATCACATTGGAGATAACAAGTCCTGTTGTGATCGCTGCTTGAGATGTTCAGCTGTGAAAGGATCGGTTTTGAAGTCGTCCGAGTCAGATCAACAAACATTCTGCAAACGGATGGGGACGACTGTGAACACTTGTCTCCGCTCCCCTCCACCGTCATTCGTGGGAGCAGGGTAGATGCATTTATAATCTGGAAAAGGAAGGGTATGCGAATGCGACATTCTGGTATCTTTACGCATCTCCCGAAGTCGTGATGGAATGGATTCCGGGCTCCCGCTGTCAGGATGGATGCAGGCGGCGAGACGGCCTGCGACGCCCCTCACGACTCGAGCGGAGATGATGGAGATGAGACGAACCGCATTCCTGGCCGTGGCGGCTGTCGCGCTGGCCGCGGCGCCGCTCGCCGCGCAGAACCCGCCCCCGCCGGGCGGCCCCGGTGACGGGCCGATGCCCGGCGGTCCTCCGCCGCCCATGCCCCCGCCCCCCGCCGCCGGCTTCCTGCTCGGCCATACCGGCGAGCTGAAGCTGAGCGACGCGCAGGTGATCCGCCTCGCCGCCCTCGCCCGGCGCGCCGCCGACCGCCGCGAAGCCCAGCGCCCCGGCCAGCGTCCGGGCGACGCCGACGCCGCGCGCATGCGCCAGCAGCACGAGCAGATGCGCGAGCAGGTCCGCGCCGACCTGCGCGACGCCCTGGCCGTGCTCACCGCTGACCAGCAGGCCCGCGCCTGGGAGATGATGGCGATGCACCCCGGTCCCGGCGGCCCCTGCGGGCCGGGTGGAGGCCGGATGCGCGGGGCTCCCGGCGGTTCCCCGCCAGCGGACGGTGATCACGGCGCGCCGCCCCCGCCCCGTCCGCGGAGATAGTGAGGAGCAGGGTTCACGCGGAAAAGCGGAGCAGCAGAGGAGTTTTCTCTGCTGCTCCGCTTCTCCGCGTGGAATCCGAGATGAAGCCCGATTACGCGCCGGCGCCGGCCGCCTGCTCCGCCCGGTCCCTGCCGCCGGGTCTCGCCTCGGCGTCGAACGACGGGAGCCAGAGGGTGAAGGTGCTCCCCTCGCCCGGCGTGCTGCGGACGCCCAGGTCGCCGCCCATCCCGCGCGCCAGGTCGCGGCTGATGGCCAGGCCCAGGCCCACGCCCTGCTGGCTCTCGGAGGTGAGGTGGCGGTCCACCTGCACGAACGGGTCGAAGATGCGCTGCTGCTGCTCGGGCGCGATCCCCCGCCCCGTGTCGCTCACCCGGATCCGCACCCCGCCGTCGGCGCGGTGGTACGACACGCGGATGGTGCCCCCCGGCTCGGTGAACTTGATGGCGTTGGTCACCAGGTTCAGCAGGATCTGCCGCGTCTTCTCCGCGTCGGCGCGCACCGCCAGCCCGCCCTCGCCGCGCGACGACTGGTAGGTCAGCCCGCGCTGCGTTACCTGCGGCATCACCAGCGCGTCCAGGTCGGCCAGCAGCCCGGCCACCGGCACCTTCTCCAGGTGGTAGCTCAGCTGCCCCGCCTCGATCCGCGCGAAGTTCAGGATGTCGTTGATCAGCGAGAGCAGGTGCTGGCCACTGCGGCGCATCCGGTCCACGTCGGCGCGGGCGGCCTCGGGAAGCTCGCCGCGCACCCCCATCAGCAGCAGGTCGGCGTACCCGGCGATGGCGTTCAGCGGGGTGCGCAGCTCGTGGCTCATGCTGGCCAGGAACTCGGCCTTGGCGCGGTTGGCGGCTTCCGCCATCTCCCGCCCCCGCACCTGGTCGGTCACGTCGATGGCCACGGCGGAGATGGCGTACACCTGCCCCTCGGCGTCGCGCAGCGGCTGGTACACGAAGTTCAGCACGCGGTCCTCGGGCTCGGCGTCGGGGCGGCGCTGCAGCGGCACCTTCAGCTCCTCGGCCACGAACGCCTCGCCGCTCGTGTACACGCGCTGCAGCAGCTCGTAGATCCCCTCGGTGGCCAGCTCCGGGAACGCCTCGGGCACGGTGCGGCCGTCCAGCTCGCGCCCGCCCACCAGCGCGCGGTACGGCGGGTTGGCCAGGGTGAACACGTGCTCGGGCCCCTCCAGCACGGCGATGGGCACCGGCGCCTGCTCGAAGGTGCGCGTCAGGTGCTCGCGCGCCCGCTCGGCGGCCCGGCGGTGCTCTTCCACCTCCAGCCGCGCCCGCACCTGCGCGGTGACCTCCACCGCCACGCTGGCCACCGCGTACACCGCGCCGTCGG
This sequence comes from Longimicrobium sp., assembly GCF_035474595.1. Taxonomy (NCBI): domain Bacteria; kingdom Pseudomonadati; phylum Gemmatimonadota; class Longimicrobiia; order Longimicrobiales; family Longimicrobiaceae; genus Longimicrobium; species Longimicrobium sp. The sequence goes on along the minus strand of NZ_DATIND010000065.1, from coordinate 68,316 downwards.
GGTCGCGCAGCGGCTGGTAGCCCAGGTCGAAGAAGTACTCCTCCACCAGCCCGTCGCCGTCGCGGTCCAGCCACACCCGCCGCTCGCCGGCGAAGAAAGGCTCGCCCGTCTCGTACACGCGGTCGATGACGGCGGGAAGCCCCTGCTCGTCGATCTCCGGGAACGCCTGGCGCACCGACAGCCCCAGCAGCGGGCGCCCGCCGCCCGGGGTCTCGGCGTAGCGCGGGCTGACCAGGGTGTAGACGTGCTCCGGGCCCTCCATCACCGCCACGGCCACGGGCGCCTGCTCCAGCACGGTGCGCACGCGCGCCTCGCTCTCGGCCAGCGCGGCCTGCGAGCGTCGGCCGGCCACCTGGTCGGTGGTGTCGATCAGCGTCACGCTCACCCCGCCCACCGCCCCGGCCTCGTCGTACGCGGGGCTGAAGCACAGGGTGATGAAGACGTCGTCCGGCGGCGCGTCCTGCCCGCGCCGCTGCAGGCGGTAGAGCTGGTCCCGCAGGTTGATGGTCTCGCCGGCCAGCACGCGCCGGAACAGGGGCTCGTTGAACTCCCACACCTCGGGCCAGCACGCCTGGTTGGGAATGCCCAGCCCCCACGGGTGCTTCACGCCCATGAAGCGGATGTACTCGTCGTTGTACAGCTGGATCAGCTCCGGCCCCCACAGCACGATCCCCGCGAACGACGAGGCCAGCGTGTTGGCCACCGCCACGCGCAGCGCCGCGGGCCACGCCGCGACGGGGCCCAGCGGGGTGGCCGCCCAGTCCTTCTCGCGGTACAGCGCGCGCATCTCGCCCTCGCCGGCAAAGAGCCGCGAGGCTTCCGCTTCCGCCATGCTTCCCTTGGATCGATCGGATTCCCGCGTCGTGACGAACGTTGTACACCGCACGAACCCGGCCGGTCGGGTACCTCAAGCCCCGCGCCGGGGGGGTGGCAAGGGAATACGATACATATCCTCGCGGCAACCATCCCCAGGACGTCATCCTGAGGCCGGCCACACCGCAACCCATCCCCGCTACATCGCTTGCAGGCCGAAGGATCTATAGCCGGTCCCGCACGTCCGCCGCCCCCGCGCGCCGAATTCCCTCGACGTCCGCGCGATCACCGGAAGGGCGTGAAGAACCCCTCGTCCTCCGACAGGTCGCGCCACGTCGGGTTCGCGGCCGAAACCAGCGCGATCTCTTCCGTGACCGCCGCCACCCCTTCAGCTCCTTCTCACGCGCGATCGCGACCTGCGGATGCGCGGCCTCCTCGAAGTAGACGAGCTGAGTCACGTTGTACGTGGCCGTGAAGCCGGGAACCGTTTTCTGCTTGTGCTCCCAGACGCGGCGGACCAGGTCGTTGGTCATCCCGATGTACAGCGTGCGGCTGACGTTCGACATCACGTAGACGTAGTAGCGGTCGTCGGATGCCATCGGCGTGCCCGGATGCGGTGAGCGGCGGAGGCTTCGGGCGACACGGGGAATCCATCGCTCCGAACCCCTCGCCACGTAAGAGTCGGTCTGTTTTGGGCGTCAGGATGACGTCCGTGGGGCTTCGATGACAAGGGTTGGGAGGCGGATTTCGCGGATCGGCGTGGAATGAAGGCTGACGTGCTGGACTGGCTATAGATCCTTCGGCCTGCAAATGCTTGTGAATGTTCGGAATTCGGTGTGGCCGGCCTCAGGATGACGTCATCAGGGGAGCTTGGGAAACTGATCCCGGCTGACGGGAGACTACAAAAAAAGCGGGCGCGGGAGATGCCACCATCTCCCGCGCCCGCTCGTTTTCATCCCCCGCGACGGTCAGCCGTTGGTGGCGTCGCCGGCCCAGGGGTCCTGCTGCATCCAGGCCGCGTCGTTGGGCGAGAACAGGAAGACCATGCCGCCGTTGCTCAGCTTGGGCAGCAGCTGCTGCGCCCGCGCCGGCTCCAGGGCCGGGCACCCCTCGCTGCGGCCGGCCTTGCTGGCCGTGACGTACGGGGCGCCGTGCGCCACCACGCCGCGCGCCCGGGCCGCGCCGTTGAACTTCCCCGAGAGCCCCGCCAGCCGCAGCCCCACGCTGCGGTACGCCTTGCCGCCCGTGTGCCCCACGAACGCGTAGGTCTCCTGCGCCAGGTACAGCCCCAGCGAGGTGGTGGCCGCGCCCATCTTGTTGCCGAAGCGGGTCGGCACGTTGGTGCCGGCCGGCGCCGAGCCGCGCCCGTGCGCCACCATGAACGGACCGTCCACCACCTTCATCCGCTGCATGTCGAACACGTAGCCGCGGGGCGTGGTGGCCGCCAGGCCGTAGTCCACGAAGTACAGGAACGGCTTGCGCACCTTGTCCGGGTGCTGGGCCTTGTACGCGAAGTACGCGGTGAAGGCCTTCTTCAGCGCCTCGGGATCGCTCTGCTTCTCCACGCTGGGGGCCAGCGCGGCCAGCGCCGTCTGCACCGCCGACACCGCCGTCCCGTTCTCGATGCCGCCGGCGGCCAGCACGGCGCGCGCGGCGGTCAGCACGGGCTGAACGTGCGGCGCGGGCGCCTGCGCCACGGGCGCCGTGCGCGCCGAAGCGGCCTGCGCGAACGTGGTGTGCCCGTTCTGGCTCAGCACGGCGCCCCCGAAACCGGCAGCGGTGGCGCAGGCAGCGATGGTCAGCAGGCGTTGGCGAAGCATCGAATCTCGCGTCTGGTGAAGGCGACCGGGTGGCGGCCGCCCGAAAGCTCGGTCCATTCTCGCGCGCAGCGCCCCCGGACCGTGGCCAGGGAGCGCTTCCGGGCGACGCGGTCTTCCCGCATCCCCGAGCCCATCTCGCGCGCTGTGTTGTATGGCTTCAAATCTAGCCCAATCCTAAGTCCATGTCAATTAAGGGGATAGTTAAAATCCCGAGTCGATGCGCGGTTTGGCACCGTTCGGAGCATCTTCCTGCCAGTCCGGACGCCTTCATTCGGATCGGAGCGGTACAGGGCTGGCGGCGCAAGCCTCATATACATATTTTAAGACGAATAATGTAAAAAGACGGCAGATTCTGGGAAACATGCGGATCTGGGGTGCAACCAGGTTCGCCCGCGGCACCTCGGACGGGACGAGCGGGATGCGGGGTCGGGAGATGACGGCAGGTAGACAGGGCAGACGAGCTGACGACGAGCGGCACTCGGTACTTTTCCGCCTTGGCGATGCAGCGTTTGCAGGCGGATGTCATCTGATACTTGAATCGTCGGCGGCGCTCCGGGCAGAGCGCGGCCGTTCGCGCCGGCGCCGCGTCCGCGGGCCGGCATCCACCGCCCGAACCGGAGAGATCCGCATGGCCAGCAAGCTGAACCTGGACGTGAACAATCTGCAGGTGGAGTCGTTCGAGGCCGAGGCGAAGGACCGCGCCGACCGCGGCACCGTCCGCGGGCACGAGGCCACCATCGACCTGACCTGCTACGACTACACCTGCCGCGGCTACGGCACGTGCGGCATCTACCCCTGCAAGCAGGTTCCCTGAGGCCTGGGATGGCACGGGCGGGATCACCCGAGATCCCGCCCGCCTTCGTTCACCGCTGCATCCTGGAGAACGCGAAGATGAACAAGCTGAACCTGGACGTGAGCAGCCTGCGGGTGGAGTCGTTCGAGGCGCAGGCGGACGACCGCGCGGAGCGTGGAACGGTCCGGGGCCACGACCTCACGCCCGCCTGCTCCATCGACTACTGTCCCACGGAGTTCGACCGCACCTGCAACGGCTACGGAACCTGCGGCATCTACCCCTGCCGGCCGATTCCGTGAGCGCGTAGGCGCAGAACGGTCCGAACATCGCGGCCGCGGGGAGATCTCTCCTCGCGGCCGCTCTCGTCGTCCCCCTGCTCCTCCGCCGCACCTCCGCTCCACCGCTGCCTCGATCCCATCCCCGAACGCCCGCCGGTCATCACGGCCGGTCCCCGCACGTACGGAGTTTGTCCCTCTGCCCCGTCGGCTTCGGGTTTATTCTTGCATCACCCTTCCATTCTGCCGTACGGCCGGACCGGCCCGGCGCCCCAACACGGGGAACGGGCCGGGTGTCTCGTTTCCGAACCTCCAGCGGCCCGCGGCCGCCCGATCCCGAAAACCCGCAGCGGACGATCATGCCCGTCGAAGCCCTCTCCCGCAACAACGTCCGCGTCTCCGGGCGCGGCACCCAGCCCATGCTCTTCGCGCACGGCTTCGGGTGCGACCAGAACATGTGGCGCTTCGTGGCGCCGGCCTTCGAGGACGACTACCAGGTGGTGCTCTTCGACTACGTGGGCTCGGGAAAGAGCGACCTCTCGGCCTACGATCCCCGGCGCTACGCCACGCTGGACGGCTACGCGCAGGACGTGCTGGACGTGGTGCACGCGCTGGACCTGCGCGACGTGGTTCTCGTCGCCCACTCGGTCAGCAGCATGGTGGCGGTGCTGGCGGCCAACCGGGAGCCGGAGCGCTTCGAGCGGCTGGTGCTGATCGGGCCCAGCCCCCGCTACGTGAACGACCCGCCGTACGTGGGCGGCTTCGAGCGCGCCGACATCGACGGGCTGCTGGAGATGATGGAGCACAACTACATCGGCTGGGCCGGCTTCCTGGCGCCCGCCATCATGAAGAACCCCGACCGCCCGGAGCTGGGCGAGGAGCTGACGGAAAGCTTCTGCTCCACCGACCCCGTCATCTCCAGACGCTTCGCCGAGGCCACCTTCCTCTCCGACAACCGCGACGACCTGCCGCGGGTGAGGGTGCCCGCGCTGATCCTGCAGTGCTCGGACGACATGGTGGCGCCCACCGAGGTGGGCGAGTACGTGCACGGGCAGATGCCGGGAAGCACGTTCCGGCAGATGAATGCCACCGGCCACTGCCCGCACATGAGCCACCCGGAAGAGACCATCGAGCTGATCCGCGAGTACCTGCAGCCCGCGCACGCCGCGTGAGCGAGGCGGTGGGCGCCCCCGCGCGGGCGCTGGACCCGCTGCTGGACCATGCGCCCGCGGGGTTCCTGTCGTTCGCCGACGACGGCACCATCACCCTGGCCAACGCCACGCTGGCCGAAATGCTGGGGTACGCCCCCGGCGAGCTGGTGGGCCGCCGGCTGGACACGGTGCTGACCACCGGCGCGCGCCTGTTCTGGCAGACGCACTTCTTCCCCCTCATCCGCATGCACGGCCGCGCGGACGAGGTGTTCCTGGTGCTGCGCGGCGCCGGCGGCGGCGACGTGGCGGTGCTGGCCAACGCGGTGCGCCGCGAGCGCGCGGGCGCGTGGGCCAACGACTGCGTGGTCGTGCAGGTGCGCGAGCGGCGCAAGTTCGAGGAAGCGCTGCTGGCCGCGCGCAAGGAGGCCGAGCGCGCCCGCGCCCAGGCCGAGGAGCACGCCGAGGAGCTGCGCGCGGCCAACGAGCAGCTGGAGGAGCAGGCGGTGGAGCTGGAGCTCTCGCAGGAGCAGCTGCGCGAGCAGGCCACCGAGCTGGAGATGCAGGCCGACCACCTGCGCGCGCTGAACGACGAGCTGACCGAGCGCGGGATCGAGCTGGAGCGGCAGCGCGCGGCGGCCGACGACGCCAACCGGGCGAAGAGCTCGTTCCTGGCGGTGATGAGCCACGAGCTGCGCACCCCGCTGAACGCCATCGCCGGCTACGTGCAGCTGATGGAGATGGGGATCCACGGGCCGGTGACCGACGCGCAGCGCGAGGCGCTGGACCGCATCGGGCGCAGCCAGAAGCACCTGCTGCGGCTGATCAACGACGTGCTGAACCTGGCGCGCATCGAGTCCGGCCGGGTGGAGTACATGCTGGAAGACGTGGAGCTGGGCGGATTGATGGCCGACGTGACGCCCATGGTGGAGCCGCAGATGCTCTCCAAGGGGCTGGCGCTGGAGATGGAGATCCCGCCGCGAACCGTGGCCCGCGCCGACCGCGAGAAGGTGCAGCAGATCGTGATCAACCTGCTCAGCAACGCGCTGAAGTTCACGCCGCCGGGCGGGCGGGTGCGGGTGGACGCGGGGCGCGCCGGGCCCGGGGTGGTGTGGCTCTCCGTGGCCGACACGGGGATCGGCATTCCGCCCGAGAAGCAGGTCTCGGTGTTCGACCCGTTCGTGCAGGTGGACATGAGCAGCACCCGCCGCAGCGAGGGGAGCGGCCTGGGGCTGGCCATCAGCCGCGACCTGGCCCGCGGCATGGGCGGCGACCTGAGCGTGGCCAGCACCCTCGGCGCCGGCAGCACGTTCACCCTCACGCTGCCGGCGGAATCCTAGTGTAGTGATGCCGCGGTCCCGTGTTGTTTCATCGAGACGAGATCCAGAGGACACTCGTCTTTGCTGCTCATCCGAAACAGCACGACACTCGGGAGGCAAACCACCAGGTGGAGTGCACCGTGACGGTGCCGAAGCCAGCGTCTTCAACCGCAGTGCACCGGCTTCGCGGCCGAGTGGACCGGGACCGACCCGGCCGCGTGACAGGACGGGCCGGTGCTCGTTTGCGTCTGGTTCTGTGCTTTTATATTTCGGGGACAGAGCCACTCCGACGGAATCCCCGGCGAGAGGAGAGCGTGATGAAGCGACCGAAACGCTCCGAGACCATCCATGGATCTGCCGCCGAAGTGGCCGCAGACCGCGAAGGCCGGCCGCTTCGTCGCTGGGTACGCCCCACCGTCGTCGGCCTGCCCCGCCTGACCGAGCTGACGCTGCAGTCGACGATTCCCGGCGCCTGCGATTGTCCCGGTCCGGGAAGCGTGGTCATCCCGTAACGCCCTGCTTTCGCTCGGTCACCGGGGACGGGGCGACGATCCCATGCTCCGCCGCCAGCAGCTCGTACGAGCGCAGCCGCGCCTCGTGCGAGTGGACGGCGGTGATGATCATGAGCTCGTCGGCGTGGGTGTCGGCCACGAGGGCGTCGAGCTTTTCGCGGACCTGGGCGGGGGTGCCGACGACCTGCAGGCGGCGGTAGTTGGCGACGACCGTCAGGTCCTGTGGCGTGTAGTCGTACGCGGCCGCCTCCTCGGGGCTGGGGAGCGGGCCGAACTGGCCGCGGTGCAGCCGCACCCACGCCAGCTGCATGGACGTGGCCAGCCGCTCCGCCTCGTCCTCCGTCTCCGCGCAGACGACCGAGGCGGCCACGATCGCGTGCGGCCGCGGAAAGGCCTCGCTCGGCTGGAACGCGTCGCGGTACGCCTGCAGCGGCGGGCCGGCGGGCGCGGGGCTGAAGTGGCTGGCGAAGGCGTACCCCATCCCCATCTCTCCCGCCATCCGCGCGCTCGCGCCGCTGGACCCCAGCAGCCACACCGGCGGTAGCGGCACCCCCATCGGCACCACGCGCACCCGGTGGAACGGGTGCCCCGCAGGAAACTCGCCGCGCGAGAGCGCCACCATCTCGGCCAGCTGCTGCGGGAACTGCTCGGCGTCGAACGGGCGCAGCGCGCTGCTGGTGACCGGGTCCGTGCCCGGCGCGCGGCCGATCCCCAGGTCGATGCGGCCGGGATGCAGCGCCTCGAGCGTGTGGAACGCCTCGGCGATGCGCAGCGGCGCGTGGTTGGGAAGCATGATGCCGCCCGAGCCCACGCGGATGCGCTCCGTCTTCGAGGCCACGTGCTCGATCAGGATCTCGGGCGACGAGCTGGCGATGTTGGGCATCCCGTGGTGCTCGGCCAGCCAGAAGCGCACGAAGCCCAGCCGGTCGGCCAGGCGCGCCATCTCCACCATGTTGCGGAAGGCGTCGGCCGGCGTGCTGCCGGATGCGACGGGAGCGAGGTCGAGAACGGACAGCGGCAGCGCCATGACACACCGGTTCGGGAGACGGGGGGACGAATCGCGCCCCCGTACCCGCGACCGCCGGGGCGGTTCGCCGTCTCCAGCGTGCCCCATCTCATGCGCAGGGGACCGGCGCCGGCCCGGCGATCGCGCGGCCCGCCGCCCTCGCTGGATCTCACGCGGAGACGCGGAGCCGCGGAGGTGCGGGCCTCGCCACCTTCGCGCCTCCGAATCTTCACGATCACCGAAAACGCGCGGCCCTGGCCGGGTGGCCGGGGCCGCGCCATCACGCCGGAACCGGCGGATCAGTCGCAGAGGCTGGTGGCGCTGCCGCCGCTGCAGCCGTTCCAGCAGGTCTGCACGCAGGTACCCTTGTACTGGCAGGTGGCCACGGCCAGCCCGCAGGTGCCCAGGTTGCTGTACTCCTGCGCCTCGACGGTGCCTTCGGCCGGCTCGCCCTGGCCGGCGGCGAAGGTGTCCACATCCAGGGCGTCGAGGTTCAGGCGGATCTTGCGCATCGAGCGGATCTCCATGTGGGGGAGTGGGCTGGGCCGCGCGGCACACCCGGCCGCGCGGCCGGCGCGCCCGTCAGACGGGCGTGGTGGTCTGGCAGCGGCTGCCGCAGGTCCACACGCAGGTGCCGTTCACCTGGCAGGTGGCCACGAAGGCGGCATCGCAGGTGCCGGGCTGGCTCCACTGCCCCTGCACCGTGCCGCGGGCGGGCTCCGCCGCGCTGGTCTCGAACGCCTCGACGTCCAGCGCCTCCAGGTTCAGCCTGATCTTGCGCATCGGTGGCTCTCCGCGTGAATGGTGGGGAACGAGCGGGGCGCGGGGGATGGATGCCCCAGGCACGCGCCCGCGGCGTCAGATGCAATCGATCCGGGTGCATCCCACCCTGGTGGCGCACCCCGCCCCGCAGGTGGCCCCGTACGCGCAGGTGCCCACGAAGGCATCGCAGGTGCCCACCTGGCTCCAGTGCCCGCGCACGGTGCCGCGCGCCGGCTCCACCTGGCTGGTCTCGAACGACTCCACGTTCAGCGTCTCCACTTCGAGCTGGATCTTGCGCATGCGCGACTCTCCTGGTCAGTGGGTTGGGCGAGAATGACAGGGATGCATCCATCTTAAACCCGCAATCGCCATTCCGCACCTCCTGCCATCTCCCAGAGACGCAAGAAGATCGGAAGCGGTGGCGAGAGAATCCTCTGGATGAGCAAATTTCCTGTATCCTCCACCATCCATCATCTACAGCATTGATCCATCTGGATGAAAAGAAGACGCATACTGGCAGCACACCCCCTCATCTCCGCGCCTCGATCCCTCGAGTGCATGCCTGGGATGGAGCAGCCGCCGCGGCGTGACGGACCCCGGGCGGGCGCCGGAATCTCCCGGCGCCCGCCCGCCGTATGGAGCCTCGCGTGTTCTTTGACGGACCCGGCTCGGATGCCGATATTCGGCGGACGGCCACGCACGCGAGTCCACCGCCACAGGTGAGAGATGCCCGACGAGCGGAAGTACCGGGACGAAGAGATCGCGGAGATCTTCGAGGCGGCGGCCGCGGCCCGGCGCGGCGGGGGCGCGCTCTCGCCCGCGGAGGGGATGACGCTGGCGGAGCTGCAGGCCATCGGCGGCGAGGTGGGGCTGGCGCCGGAGCGCATCGCCGAGGCGGCGGCGGCGCTGGACCTCCGCCGCGAAGCCGCCCGCCGGAGCGACTTCGGGATGCCGGTGTCGGTGCGCCGGACCGTGGACCTGCCGCGGGCGCCCACGGACCGCGAATGGGAGATGCTGGTCGCGGACCTGCGCGAGACCTTCAACGCGCGCGGCCGGGTGGGGTCGGCAGGCGGGATCCGCGAGTGGAACCACGGCAACCTGCACGCGTACGTCGAGCCCACCGCGACCGGCTACCGCCTGCGGCTGGGAACCACCAAGGGCAACGCGCTGGCCCTGAACCGCCTGGGCGCGGTGAGCCTCGTGGCGGCGCTCGCCGTCTTCGTGCTGCTCGTTCTCTCGGGCCAGCTCCCGGACGAGTTCATGATCCCGCTCATCTTCGCCGCCATGGGCAGCGCGGCGCTGGCCTTCAACGCGCTCCGCCTCCCCGCGTGGGCGCTGGAGCGCGAGGAGCAGATGGAGCTAGTCGCCGCCCGCGCGCGGGTCCTCCTCGGCGCCGAGCCCGAGCCCGCGGCAGTCGCGATCGGCGGCGCCCCCGTGGGCGAAGGCAGCTGATCCGCAGCAACAATGGCAACCGTGGCGCGCGCGGCACCGTGGATGCGTAGCCGATCTTCGAGCCATCCGGCCTGACTTACATTATCCAGTGCGGCAGCGGCGGCGCACCGATGCGACCCGGTCTGGCCTGAGTGCCAGCCACATGATGGAGTAGCGCGCGGAAAGGCAAAAACGCGGCGCGCGAGCGCCGGCGATCGGCGCCCGGCCGTCATCCGGCAGGGGCGGGTGCCCCGCCCCCCTCTCTAATCCCATCCACGGAGGCAGACATGAACAAGCTGCACTTGGACGTCGACACCCTGCAGGTCGAATCGTTCGCGACGGACGTGGATGGAGACGCTCGCGGAACTGTTCAAGGGCAGTCGATAATCGAGCCCACGGCTTGGTCGTTCTGTTTCGCATGCGGGAGCGACACCGACTGTGGGTGCGAGCCCCAGACCCAAGCCATCGGCTGCACCAGGCCGGCCGTCTGTGGGCCGCAGCAAACGACCTGATTCCAACCACGCGCCAATAACCGGGTCTCGCGGAGTCAGCGGGTCAGCAGAGTGGTATTTCCGCTGACTCCGCTTGGCTCCTGCTGTTTAATCCGATCCGGTACGAAATCACCTTCTGGCATTCGATCGGCCTCACGCCGCCAGCTTCTCCGGCTCCTCCGCCTCTTCCCGCGTCTCGCCGTGCAGGCCGTCGTGCAGGCGCTCGCGGTCCAGCTCGCCGCACCAGCGCGCGACCACCAGCGTGGCCACGCCGTTGCCCACGGTGTTGGTCAGCGCGCGCGCCTCGCTCATGAAGCGGTCGATCCCCAGGATCAGCGCCAGCCCGGCCACCGGCACGCTCCCCACCGCGCTGAGCGTGGCGGCCAGCACGATGAACCCGCTCCCCGTCACCCCCGCGGCGCCCTTGGAGGTCAGCAGCAGCACGGCCAGCAGCGTCACCTGGTGCATCAGCGTGAGCGGCGTGTCGGTGGCCTGGGCGATGAAGACGGCGGCCATGGTCAGGTAGATCGCCGTCCCATCCAGGTTGAACGAGTACCCCGTCGGCACCACCAGGCCGACGACGGATTTCGCCGCGCCCAGGTTCTCCAGCTTGGCGATCAGCCGCGGCAGCACCGCCTCGGAGCTCGACGTCCCCAGCACGATCAGCAGCTCTTCCTTGATGTAGCGCACGAAGCGGACGATGGAGAATCCGTGCAGCCGCGCGATGATTCCCAGCACGACGAAGACGAAGAGGAGGCAGGTCGCGTAGAAGCTCGCCATCAACCCCGCCAGCGACGCCAGCGTGCCGATCCCGAACTTGCCGATGGTGAACGCCATCGCCCCGAACGCCCCGATCGGCGCCACCTTCATGATGATCCCCACCATCCCGAACAGCACGTGCGACACGCGGTCGATCAGGTCGAACACGATCCGCCCGCGCTCGCCCAGCCCGTGCAGCGCGAAGCCGAAGAGGACGGCCACCAGCAGCACCTGCAGGATCTCCCCTTCCGCGAACGCGCCGACGAGGGAGGCGGGGATCACGTGCAGCAGGAAGTCCGTCGGGCCCGCCATCTGCCCCGGCTTCGTGTAGCTGGCGACGGCGCCCGCGTCGAGCGAGGCGGGGTTCACGTGCATCCCCGCGCCCGGCCGCGCCAGGTTGATCACCAGCAGGCCCACGATCAGCGCGAGGGTGGAGACGAGCTCGAAGTAGAGCAGGGCCAGGCCGCCGGCCTTCCCCACCTGCTTCATGTTCTGCATCCCCGCGATCCCCGTGACCACGGTGCAGAAGATCACGGGGGCGATGATCATCCGCACCAGCTTCACAAAGGCGTCGCCGAGCGGCTTCATGGCCGCGCCCGAGGCCGGCGCCAGCACGCCCAGCAGCACTCCCAGCGCGATGGCGCACAGCACCTGGAAGTACAGCGAGCGGTAGATGGGGAGCTTTCGGGCCGGTTCGGACATCGGTGGCTTCTGCAGTGCGGGGGGAGACCACGGGCGGGAGAACCGTACGAAAGTACAGGAAGTACGGAAGTACGATGTCCACCAAGCTGCGCGCCGAAGCCACGGCGCGCCACTCCTGCCCCCCGCCGCGCTGCAGGGACGAACGCGAGAACCGGAGCACACGGGATGCGTGCTCCGGTCCTGTTGCCGGTGCCGTCCGGCCGTCAGCCGATCCGGATCACCAGGCGCAGCGCGGGCTCTGCAGGCAGGTGAGCTGGGTGAAGCCGAACCAGGTGTAGTCCAGCCCGTACGCCACGATGTCCTGCCCCTGGGTCCACGAGGGAAGCTGCACGGCGAAGCGGTGCGCGGTGCCGCCGTTGCACAGGCTGTTCACCGCCGGCTCGCTCCCGCCGTTGGCGTAGCCGTACGCCGCGAAGGTGCCGCCGGAGTACAGGTCCACGCGGTTGGACTTCGTGGGCACGTCCTTGTCGCAGGTCCAGCCGCTGGCCACGCCGGTGGCGCTCACCCCGTCCAGGTAGCCGATGGGGTCGTACGAGTCGAACGGCAGGTACTCGCGCGGCGTCTGGATCCAGTCGTACCCCAGCTTGCCGTACGTCTGGTGGCGGCCCCACGAGTAGAAGCCGTTGTCGAACGAGCCGAGCAGGAAGTCGTTGTCGTTGAAGCTGTTGGACGTGTACGTGCCCGCCGTGGGCAGGCTGGTGGTGATGTAGGTGGTGAAGAACTTGTCCAGGCGGTACATCTGCGGCTTGTACTTGTCCGGGCCGCCGCAGTAGTAGGTGGCCGGGCCCAGCTGCCAGTTGCCGCTGCCGTCCTTGTACGGGCTCACGCAGTTGGTGGCGAAGCTGTCGGCCGGCGTGGAGAGCACCGCGCGCTGCATCTCCTCGAAGAGCAGGCTCACGGTGTACTTCTTGGTGCTGCTGAAGGTGTACGGCGCGCCCGAGGCCTCCAGCCCCAGCACCGTGGCCGCGATGCTGGTCATCAGCCCGAAGCCGTACGAGGGCATCTGCTGGCCGTGGTTCAGGCTCAGCGTCTTCGGCGGCACGCCGCCCACGTTCACCCCCGCCACGCCGTTGCACAGCGTGGGCGTTCCCGCGCTCTGGTGGATGCAGACCGCGGTGAAGGTGCTGTCGATGTAGGTGCGCGCCTTGGAGCGGAAGCTCTCCACCCCGGTGGACGCGTCGCCGCGGCGGTACTTGTACGCCGCGATCCAGGCGTACCCCGAGGCGGCGATGGAGTAGTCGTCCACGCACTGGTTGCCGCTCTCCTTCGTGCACCCCAGGTCGCGCCCGGCGGCGAAGGCCGTCTCCACGCGCCGCAGCTGCGTGTCCAGCGCCTGCGTGGCGAAGCCGTTGGCGCCGATGCGGTTGGCCGCCGCGAAGATGAGCGCCACGTTGGCGCCCTGCAGCCACTCGGTGAACTTGGTGGGCGCCGCGTCCATCGTGGCCTTCACCTTGGCGGTCAGCGCGGTGGAGGCGCCCTCGGCGCAGCTCGCGTTCTCGGCGTCGGCGAAGATGCGGGCGTAGTCGTTCAGGTCCAGGTTCACGTCGTTGCGGAACCCGCTGGTGAAGGCGCCGTCGTTCACCCGGCAGCCGGCGGGGTTCACGATGGCCTGCGGTCCGCCGGGGCGCGGCCCCGCCGGCGCCAGCGGCCCCTGGTCCGCGCACGCGGCCGCCGTCACGAGCGCGAGCGTCGCGAGCACGGTCGCGCGCACTGCGTACGAGCTGTTGCGATTCATCCTGCTCCTTGGTGGGAAACGGGGTGGGAATTCCGCCGCATCGGGTTCGCGGCCCCGGTGCCGCACGCGCCCCTCATCCCCACCCCTTTCCACCCATCGCATGCATCACCTTACCCGACTATAAACACATGTCGCAGAGATTGCAAGGCGGTATCATTCTCACCGATGTTGTTGCAGACGCTGGATTTTCAAATCTTCCTCACCTCATTCTTAAGCTCTTTATAGGCTTTTGCATCTCCTGACGTGATCCGACCGTGACGAGATCCGCGAAAATCGGGAGATGGGGATCGCGAGACGGAGATGCACGTTCCGGCGGCGCCTGCCGCGTGCGCGGTACGGGTGCTGCACACGCCCCGCCGCCACGCTCACGTCCCTTTCCCACGCATGATGATTCCGGTTTTGACGGAAGAACGCACGACCCACCGCCCGCTCGTTCTGGCCGCGCTGGTGCTGGCCATGTTCATGTCGGCCATCGAGGGCACCATCGTCGCGACCGCGATGCCGAGCATCGCGGCGGAGCTGGGCGGGTTCAGCCTGTACAGCTGGGTGTTCTCGTCCTTCCTGCTCACGCAGGCCATTGCCATCCCCATCTTCGGCAAGCTGTCGGACCTGCACGGGCGCAAGCCGGTGTTCATCGGCGGCGTGGTGGTGTTCCTCGCGGGCTCCATCCTCTGCGGCTTCGCGCGGTCGATGGGAATGCTGGTGGCCTTCCGCTTCCTGCAGGGGATGGGCGCCGGCGCGGTGCAGCCCATCACCACCACGCTGGCGGGTGACCTGTACTCGCTGGAGGAGCGCGGCCGCGTGCAGGGCTACCTTTCCAGCGTGTGGGGGTTCTCGTCCATCGCGGGGCCGCTGGCGGGCGGGTTCATCGTGCACAGCGTGGGGTGGCCGTGGATCTTCTGGGCCAACGTGCCGTTCGGGATCGCAGCCATCGCCCTGATCGTGGCCTACCTGCACGAGGGGCTGGAGCGCACGCGCGTGCGCACCGACTTCCCCGGCGCGGTGCTCCTCTTCGCGGCGGTGGGCACGCTGATGCTGGCGCTCACGCAGGCCAGCGAGTGGAGCGCCGGCGTGCTGGTTCCCCTGGTGGCCGTATCGGCGCTGGCGTTCGCGCTCTTCGTGCGGCAGGAGCGGCGCGCGCCGGACCCGCTGATGCACATGGAGCTGTGGGCCATGCCGCTGATCCGCTACGCCAACCTGGCCACGCTGACGGCGGGGATCATGATGATCGGCATCATCACCTTCCTGCCGACGTTCGTGCAGGGGGTGCTGGGCGGCTCCGCGCTGCTGGCCGGGTTCACGCTCTCGGTGATGACGCTGGGATGGCCTCTGGCCTCGTTCGCGGCGGGCCACCTGATCGTGCGGGCCGGCGTGCGGCGGCTGGCGCGCCTCGGCGGCGCCGCCACCCTCGCGGGGACGCTGGCCATCGCGCTGCTGGCGGCGCACGGATCGCTCGGCGCGGGCGCGGGGTCGTTCGTGCTGGGGGTGGGGCTGGGGCTGCTGGGCACGACCTTCGTGGTGGCCATCCAGACCAGCGTGCCGTGGAGCCAGCGCGGCGTGGCCACCGCGTCGAACATGCTGATGCGCATCCTGGGGAACGCGCTGGGGGCGGCGCTCTTCGGCGGGGTGCTGAACTGGGGGATGAGCCGGTGGCTGGCGCGGACGGGGCTGCGCGGCCGCGTCTCGCTGGACAGCATCCAGGAGTTGATGGGCCAGGCCGCGCCCCGCGCCGCCGCCCCGCTCCCCGCCGCGGTGACGGCGACGCTGCGCGCGGGCCTGTCGCACAGCCTGCAGCTGGTGTTCTGGGGGATCATGGGGATGGCGGTCATCACCCTGGCCGCCGCCTTCCGCGTCCCCGAGATGGAGCGCATCGACGACCCGTCTTGATCGTGGGATGATCCCGGGAATCAGCGTCCGGCGCCGATGGACGAAGAGCGAGGCAGCCCACGCGCACGCGGGCTGCCTCGCTCTTGCCACAATGGAAGTGCGCGCTCCGGCTTCCTCAACGGCGGCTGAAGCCGCAGCAACAACCACGGGAAGCCTCGCAAACTGCGCGAGGCTGTTCGGCCCGGCAACTGGTTCCGGCCGCGGAAGACGCCTCCCTTTTCATCCGCCGTGGCCGCGCAAACCCACGGTGTTCAACGCTGGATGAGATTACGGGCGCGTTCTCGCCGTTACGCGCCGAGGGCCTTCACCAGGCTCTTCAGATGATCCTTCAGCACGGCCCAGTTCGGCGCGCCCTCCGCCGGCAGCGCGGCGCGAACCCCTTCCGCCTCCGCACGGGCGGTTCCGGAGAGCTCGCGAAGCGCGAGGATCTTCGCCACCTCCTCGCGGCCGTCCGACTTGCGGAAGAACTCCGCGTCGTGCGCTATCGCCGCGAGCCGCGCCGCCTCGCTCCATGCTCCGGCGGCGAGGTACGCCTCATCGAAGGATTCCTTCGTGCTTTGCCGCGCTTCGTCCAATTTCAACTTCAGCTGCGCGGGCGGCTTATCCGCATTACTGCCAATGCTGTCGAACATCTGGACCAGGAACGTTGCGCCGGGCACGTTCGCGGCGTTCGCGGCTGCCTGGGCGCTGGCGTGAATGGCAGCGGTATCTCCCGCCCTGACCGCGAGCTCCAGGTCCACCAGCAACGCGCCGAGCCGGCCGGCGCGGTGCAGGTCCTCGATGTTCTCCTCCGGCGCGCCGCGCTTGAGGAAGAAGACGTTACTGGTCCACGGCTCATCCGGTGACGACGCTGGCGTCTGCAGCCGCGCCGCGAGCCGCGCGGGGTCGTACGGGTCGCCGCCGCGGGAGCGGAGCACGGGGATGAGCGCGAGCCCCACGAGCACGGCGGCGATCGCGCCCCAGGCCGCGATCGGAATCCGTCGGCGCGAGCGGATCGGAATCACGCGCGCGTCCGCTGCCTCCTCGGACACCACACCCACCTCATCCGTCGGCGCGATGTCCGGCGCGGGTGAGATGTCCGGCGTCGGTGAGATATCGTCCGTGGACGCGATGGCGGGAGCCGCGATGAAGGTCTCCATGTCTCCATCGTCCGCCCCGAGCTCCGGCGCGGGCACTTCCGATGCCGGCTCGCGCTCGCGGAGAATGGCCGCGGCGTCGGCGTAGACGAGGTAATCCTCGTCGCTATCCGAGAGGCGCGCGAGCAGGTCCTCCCGCTCGGCATCGGCCAGCCGGCCGTCGAGCAGGGCGGCGAGCCGCGCGTCGTCGATCGAAGTATCCTTCACCCCATCCTCCATGGGTGCATGCGTCCCATTGTCATTGGATGGCCCCGAAGACCCGGGATTTCCGATTCCGCCGCTCACGAGCCGGGCTCCTCGAACATGTCGTGCACGTCGCCGCCCGAGATTCCCTGGTTCTCCATCGACACCTTCAGCTGCTGGCGCAGCCGCTCGATGCGGCGGTAGAGCGCGCGCTGGTCCAGCTTCAGCGCGCGCGCCACGTCGGCCACGCTGCGCCCGTCCGCCAGGTTCATGCGCACGATCACCCGCTCCTCGGGCTTCAGCGTGCGCATGGCGCGGAAGAGCGCGGCGCGCACGGTCCGGCGCTGCCGCTCCATCTCCTCCGCCTGGATGCGCTCGTCGGCGCGGCTGGCGGCGGGCGACAGGTCCAGCGGGTCGGCGCCCACCTCTACCGGGCGGAGCGGCGAGCGCGCGGGGAGCCGGGCCAGGAGCCGGGCCAGCTCGATGTCGGACATGTCCGTGCGCCCCGAGGTGCGCAGCCGCTCGCCGGCCTCCTGCAGCGTGCACCCGTCGCGGTTCACCAGCACCTCCAGGTCCTTGGCCACCTGCCCCAGCCGCTCCGCCACCGCCGACGGCCGCCAGCGCCCCAGCCGCTCGCGCGTGTGGGCGTGGAAGAGGCGCGTGACCACCACGGTCAGGAAGGTGTTCAGCTCGCTTTCGCCGCGGTATTTCCGGAGCACGGCGTAGTCGTCCTCCATCAGCCGTTCCTTGGCCCAGCTGGCGAACTCCTCGGCGTCGTCGCCCCACACGCTGTACATGCGGCAGATCGACGCGGCAATGCCCTCGATCGCGGGGAGCGAGTCGAGGAAGAGCGTTCGGGGATCCATTCGGTCGAGCATCACCGGAGGGGACATAGGTGACCCGAAGGGGGCGGGAGGATGGGTGCCCCAAGGTAGATCGCATGCGTAGCAGAATGCAACAGCTTCGACATCCAAAAGTTCCCGGATCTTCGATCTCCTACCTTTGAAGAAGGTTCGGCGGGTGCGAGCGGTGGCGCGGCGCAAGCGGCCCGCTGGGCGGATGCCTGGCGGTGGAGGGCGAATGAATTCGCATGCAACAACAGCACAAAGTCCCTGCGGGACTGCCGTCCAGCTCCCCCGCGCGTGGGCAGCACCGGTGTTGGAAGACTCGGGCTGCACCGGTGCCGGAGATCAGCCCCGAAGCATCGGCAGCAGTCCCGCAGGGACTTCGTGCCCTTGTTGCCGCGAATTCATTCGCCTTCCCCGAGCTTTCCAAGCCTTTTCCAAGTCTTCCTGCAAGCACCAACAACAAAAGCGGGGAGACCGAAGTCCCCCCGCTCGCCCTGCCGCGTCTCGCGATACCGGCTTACCGCGCCGCGGCGTCCGGCAGCGTTACCGTGAAGCGCCGGTCGATGGCGGGCGCCAGGCAGGTGCCCTCGGTGCACGCCATGTACGTCACCGACAGCTCGGCGGTGGCGGCGCCGGGGCGCGCGAAGGTGACGGGCTGGCGCAGCGTGACCGGCCCGGCGGGATAGACGGGAAAGCGCAGCCCCAGGATGCCGACAACCAGGTCGCTCACGGCCCTGTCCGCCACCATCGGCCCGGCCGCCCGCAGCGACGGGGAGGAGGCGATCTCCAGCAGCGTGGGGCGGCCGATCCCGCGGATCCCTTCCTTCGGCAGGTCCTTGCCGTAGAGGTGGAAGCCGGGCTTGGTGGGCGTGAACGTCCCCGTCAGCCAGGTTTTCCCGGCGGCGTCGCGTTCCAGCCGCACCTCCACCGCCACGTCGCGCGCGGTGAAGCTCTCCAGCGCCCACGGACCATGCGCCGCGCCGGCATCGCCGCGGCGCGCGAGCCAGGTGCCGCCCACGCCGAGCGCGCCTGCCGCAGCCACGACGGCGATCAGGAGACGGAGGGAGAGGCGCATCTCAGGAGCGCGGCCCGGCGGCCACCCACTGCTCCAGGCGCCGCCGCACGTCGGCGGCGGTCATCCGGCGCGCGCCCTCCATCGAGCCGTCGCGGGTGTTGGCCAGGATGGCGCCGCTGGGCGCCAGCACCACCACCGCCGGCACGCCGCCCTCGATGGGGCTGCCGTACTTGCGCACGATCTCCAGGTTGTGGTCGAACTGGCCCACGTCGACCTTCACCACGTGGAAGTGGCCGCGCAGGTACGGCTGCACCGCGGCGTCCTGGAAGAGCCGCTCCAGGATCACGCAGTCCAGGCACCAGTCCGCGCCGAAGTCCAGCAGCACCAGCTTGCGGTCGCGCGCCGCGGAGGCCAGCGCGGCGCGGATCTCGGCGTGGGCGTCGGCGCGCGGGTCGTACAGCGGCCGCTGCGCCTGCTGCGCGCGGGCGTGCGCGGCGCCGGCCAGCGTGAGCGCGGCGGCGGCCGCGAGCGTGCGCAGCGCGCGAAGGGTGCGGTGGGTCATCGGAGATCTCCTGCGGATCACCGGCGGGCGGGAGGGGGGACTTCGAATCGTTCGAACCGCGTCCTCGAAAAATGCAGGAAAACGCGCTCCGCCACAACGGGCGTTCCCGGCGGAACGGCGCGGATCTGCGTGGACACGCCGGGTCCGCGCCCGCCGGGTCACATCGCGAAGGAATTCACCACGGTGAAATCGGAGTTCAGCACCAGCAGGGGGGAGAACCCGGTCCATATACGGCCGTCCGGAACCACCCACGTAAAGGCGACGAAGTAGAAGCCACCTGCCCTGTAGTAGCTGAAGACCTGCGGGTAACGCGCATTCACGGGCTGGACCATCGCGCGGAGCCGCTGGCACGCGGCGGCGTCCGATCCATCCGTCAGGAGGACGAGGCTCGACTCGGCCGCGGTGATTCCGTACTGCTGGCGAGGCGTCGCCCAGTTCTCCGCGGTGAGGAAGCGCCCCACTGTGGCTCGCGTCCGAGGGGCCTCGGGAGGACATGTGCTTTGCGCGGCGGCGGCGGACGCTGCCGCCCCAACGATCATGCAAGATCCGATCACCGCGAGGAGTACGTTACGCATAGGGCGGCTCTCTTCCGGCCAGAGGCCTGGTTTCTCAGTAACCACAGCGGTTCACCCGGCTGGAAGCCGTGTAGTTGCAGGCACTCAGGACCAGTGCTCCCGCGAACAGCCCAGCCCGCGCCGGGATCACGACCTTCGCGGTACGTGCGTGAAAATCTTCCACATCTGTATCCACTTTTTGGCGTGATGTTCCCTGAGGGATGACATCGCTGCACGCTCAGAGTGCGAGACCGGAAACGTCCGCCTCCCTGCCTTGATCGGATCACCGCCCGCCACTGAATTCAAATAACGCTCTACATGGATCGTTTCTGACGCGTCATCTTCCGTGCGGCTCCCGTACCGTACGGTCGCGCACCCGGTTAATTGCTCGTTGTTACAGAACAATTCACGTCCACTTGTGAACGCAATGTCGATTGCGGAGCGCTCCGTGTGCGCGGCGGCGGTCCGGGAGCGATTCCGGCATCCGAAGGCGGCGAGGCGGCCACGGGCGCTTTTTGCGCCGCAGGGACGCCAATGTGCGCGCAAGTGCACGCCTGTGAACGAAGTGCAGATTTTATCCTAACCCCAAAACTACTACAATTCGTCTCACGGCCGTGTTAGATTGGCGGCCACAGCACCCCGACGGCGCAGGGCGAAGGCGGACTGGCGAGCGGCTGCTCGCCGGT
Organism: Longimicrobium sp.; assembly: GCF_035474595.1. NCBI lineage: Bacteria > Pseudomonadati > Gemmatimonadota > Longimicrobiia > Longimicrobiales > Longimicrobiaceae > Longimicrobium > Longimicrobium sp. The sequence continues at coordinate 47,879 of NZ_DATIND010000065.1, read as the reverse complement.
CCCGAAGTGGCTTCGTCCCGCACGTCCCACCACGTTCTGTCACGGGATGCGCGCAGCGGCTCGCCGAGCCGCGCGATGCAAGCTCATGCGCTCCACGGCTTTGTCCGGAGGAGTGCAGAGCGCCTTTTTAGCCACGAGATGAACACTCTGTCACTCTGGTGTCGCTACGATTCGGTCCGGCCGTTCCCGTCCACCGGGTGCGAGTGTTGAGCGCGGGCGGCGAAGGGGCCACGCCGCGGACGATTTCCGCCACGCGCGGGTGGGCGTGCGCGCACCATCCGTTCGAGGCGCACGCGGCGTCCACGCCGGACGCGCCCGCGGTCTCCGGCGGCGGGCGCGCGGCGACGTACGCGCAGGTGGAGCGGACCGCGCGCGCCGTGGCCGCGCGTCTTCGCGCGCTGGGCGTGGGCCCGGAGCGGCGCGTGGTGGTGCTGATGGAGCCCGGCCCCGCCTTCGCGGCGGCGCTGATCGGCGTGCTGAAGGCGGGGGGCGCGTACGTGCCCATCGACCCCGAGTACCCGGCGGAGCGCATCGCCTTCGTGCTGGAAGACTCGGGCGCGGCGGCGGTGCTGACGCACGGGGATGCCGCGCATCGCCTTCCCCCGACCCATCTTCCCGTCCTCGACGTCGAGGCGATCGATCCCGCGGCGGGGGGTGGGTTCGTGGCAGCGGAGGTGGACCCGGACAACCTCGCGTACGTCATCTACACCTCGGGATCGACCGGCCGGCCCAAGGGCGTGGGCGTCACGCACCGCGCGCTCGTCTCCCTGCAGCGCGTCACGACGAACCTGTGGGGGCTCGCGCCGGGCGACCGCGTGGGGCAGCTGCCGTCCGTCGGGTTCGACATGAGCGTGGAGCCGATCTGGGCCGCGTGGGCGGCGGGCGCGGCGCTCCTTTTCCGCCCGCGCTCGGTCCCGGCGCTGGGGCCGGGGTTCTGGCGCTGGGTGGCCGACGAGCGGATCTCCATCCTCAATCCCCCCACGGCTTTGTGGCACGCGTGGGTGGCGGACATGGCCGCGTCCGGCGCGCGCGTTCCGGAGTCCGTGCGCCTCCTGGTCACCGGCGGCGAGAAGCCGCAGGCCGCGGCGCTCGCCCGGTGGCGCGAGATCGCCCCCGGCGTGCGGTGGATGAACTGCTACGGCCCGACCGAGGCTACCGTCTGGGCGACGAGCTGGGAGCTCCCCGCGGACGGCTGGCAGGGCGACGCGCCGATCGGCTCCGCCCGCGCCAACGCGCGCGCCTACGTCGTCGGCGAGGATGGATCGCAGGCGGCGGAGGGCGAGGTGTGCATCGGCGGGGTGTGCGTGGCGCGGGGATACCTGGGCCGCGCCGCGCTGACGGCGGAGAAGTTTGTCCCCGACCCGTTCGCGGAGGCGCCGGGCGCGCGGATGTATCGCACCGGCGACCGGGCGAGATGGACGGAAGCGCACCCGGGTTCGTCGCGCGCCGAACCCACTTTCGCACTTTCACACTCTCGCACTTTCGCACTTCTGTTCCTGGGCCGGATCGACAACCAGGTGAAGGTCGGCGGGTTCCGCGTGGAGCCGGGTGAGGTCGAGGCGGTGCTCTCCGAGCACCCGGACGTGGCCGCGGCCGCCGTTGCCGCGCGGCGCGGGGAGGATGGGGCCATGCGGCTGCACGCATGGGCCGTCCTCCGCGACGACGCGGCGGACGGCGACGCCGGGGCGCTGCGAGGGTGGCTGGGCGAGCGGCTTCCCGCGTACATGGTGCCATCCACGCTCACCTTCCTCGACTCCCTGCCGCTGAACGCGAACGGGAAGATCGACCGGCGCGCGCTCCCCACGCCCGCGTCCGCATCGCCCGAATCCCCCGATCTCCCTGCCGGGCTGGGCGAGACGGCGCGCGGGGTGATGGAGATCTTCCGCGAGGTGCTGGGCGCCGCGGTGGGGCCCGACGACGACTTCTTCGCGGCGGGCGGGCACTCGCTGCTGGGGATGCTGGTGCTGTCGCGCGTGCGGCGGCGCTGGGGGGTGGAGCTGCCGGTGAGCGCGGTGTTCGACGCGCGCACGGCGGCCGCGCTGGCCGAGCGCATCGACGCCGCGGCGGGGACGGAGACGGCGGGGGAGCCGCCGCTCGCCCCGATCGCGCGCGACGGCGCGCCGCTGCTGCCGTCGTTCCAGCAGCAGGGGCTGTGGCTGCTGCACGAGATGGAGCCGGCCGGGTTCGCGGCGTACAACATCCCCCTGGCCGTGCGGCTCTCGGGCGCGCTGGACGCCTCCGCGCTGCGGCGGGCGCTGGCCGGGATCGTTCGCCGGCACGAGGCGCTGCGCACGGTGTTCGCCACCACCGCCGACGGGCTGGCGCAGGTGGTCAATCCCCCGGCGGACGATTTCGATCTCCCGCTCGACGATTTCTCCGCGCTGCCGCGGGATGCGGCCGAGGCCGAGGCGCGGCGCGTCTCCGAGGCGGTCGCCGCGGAGCCGTTCGACCTTGCCGCCGGCCCCATGCTGCGGGGGCGGCTGGCGCGCATCGCCCCGGACGAGCACCTGCTGGCGCTGAACGTCCACCACATCGCGGCGGACGGGTGGTCGCTGGGCATCCTCTTCGGCGAGCTGTCGAAGCTGTACGAGGCGATCGTCTCCGGGCGTCCATCTCCCCTTCCCCCTCTCCCGCTGCAGTACGCGGACTTCGCGGCGTGGCAGCGCGCGCGGCTGACGGACGAGGTGCGCGCGGCGCAGCTGGACTACTGGCGCGCCCGGCTGGACGGCGCGCCGGGCGTCCTCGATCTCCCCACCGACCGCCCGCGCCCCGCCTCGCCCTCGCACGAGGGCGGCATCGTCCGCTTCACCGTGCCCGCCACTCTGGCCGCGCGGCTGCGGGAGGCGGCGCGGCGCCACGCGGCCACGCCGTTCATGGTGCTGCTGGCCGGCTTCGACCTCCTCCTCCACCGCCTGGGCGCGGGGGATGATCTCGTCGTGGGCTCGCCGGTGGCGGGGCGCGCGCGGCCGGAGACGGAGGGGCTCATCGGCTTCTTCATCAACACCGTGGCGCTGCGCGCCGAGCTGCGCGGCGACCCCACCATCGGCGAGCTGATCGGCCGGGTGCGCGAGGCCACGCTGGGCGCCTACGCGAACCAGGAGCTGCCGTTCGAGAGCGTGATCGAGGCGCTGAACCCGCAGCGCGTGCCGGGGGTGACGCCGTTCTTCCAGGTGTCGTTCGCCATGGGGAACGTGGAGATGGACCCCGTGGACCTGGGCGGCGTGCGCGCGCGCCCCGAGGACGTGTACAGCGGCAGCACCAAGGCCGACCTGTTCCTGGAGATCCGCGAGAGCGGGGGCGCGCTGCACGGCGACCTGGAGTACGCCGCCAGGCTGTGGGAGCCCGCCACCGCGGAGCGCATCGTCGCCCTCTATCTCCGCCTGCTGGAGGCGGTCGCGGGGGATGCGGATCTCCCGCTCTCCGCCGCCATCGCACGGGTGGACGAGCCGCGGGCGCGCGCCGAGGCCGAGGCGTGGAACCGCACCGCCCGCCCCTACCCGCGCGAATCGACCATCCACGCCGAATTCGCCGCCGTCGCCGCATCCAGGGCTGACGCGGTCGCGCTGCGCTGGGACGGCGGGGAGATGACCTACGGCGCGCTGGACGAGCGGTCGAGCCGCCTGGCGAACCATCTCCGCCGCCACGGTGTGCGTGTCGACCAGCCGGTCGCCGTGCTGCTGCCGCGCGGGCCGGAGATGGTGATCGCCTTCCTCGCCGTGCTGAAGGCGGGCGGCGCGTACGTCCCGCTGAACCCGCAGTACCCGGCCAGCCGCAACGCGCTGATGCTGGAGGATTGCGGGGCGCGCGTGCTGGTGACGGCTGAGGGGACGATCGAGGGGACAAGGGACAGGGGACAGGGGACAGGGGGGATCGGGCACGACAGGGTGACGGTCGTGCGGGTGGATGCGGACGCGGGGGCGATCGCGGCGGAGAGCGCGGATGCGCCAAGCGTCGCGGTGGATGCGGAGAACGCGGCGTACGTCATCTACACCTCGGGGTCGACGGGGCGGCCGAAGGGCGTGGTGGTGCCGCACCGCGCGGTGCTGCGGCTGGTGATGAACGGCGGCTTCGCGGAGATGGGCGCGGGGGAGACGTGGCTGCAGATGGTCCCCGCGTCGTTCGACGTCTCCACCTTCGAGGTGTGGGGGCCGCTGCTGAACGGCGCGCGGATGGCGCTGTATCCCGCCGGCACGCCGGACCCGGCCGCGGTAGGCGCCTTCATCCGCCGCCACGGAGTGACCTCGGCGTGGATGACGTCGGCGCTCTTCCACCAGGTGGTGGACCAGGACCTGGCCGCCTTCGCCCCGCTGCGGCAGCTGATGTCCGGCGGCGACGTGGTGTCCGCGCCGCACGCCGCGCGGGTGATGGAGGCGCATCCCGCGCTGCGCGTGATCAACGGCTACGGGCCGACGGAGAACACCACCTACTCCACCTGCCACACGCTGGAGCCGGGGGACGCGGAGCTCGTCTCCATCCCCATCGGCACGCCCATCTCCAACTCCACCGCGTACGTGCTGGACGCGGAGATGCGCCCCGTGCCCGCCTGCGTGCCCGGCGAGCTGTACGTGGGCGGCGACGGACTGGCGCGCGGATACCTGAACGCCCCCGCGCTCACGGCCGAGCGCTACCTCCCGAACCCCTTCGCGGCCGACGGGTCGCGATTGTACCGCACCGGCGACCGCGTGCGCCGCCGGGCGGACGGCGTGCTGGAGTTCCTGGGGCGGCTGGACCAGCAGGTGAAGATCCGCGGCCACCGCACCGAGCCCGGCGAGCTGGAATCGCTGCTGGCGCGCCATCCCGCCGTCGCCGACGCGGTGGTGACGGTACGCGAGGCGGCGCCGGGGGACCGGCAGCTGGTGGCCCACGTGGTTCCCGCGCGCGGCTACGAAGGCGTGGCGGCGGAGCTTCCGGCGCGGCTGCGGGAGCACGCGCGCGGCGCAGTGCCGGAGCACATGGTGCCCGTGGCCGTGGTGGTGATGGACGCGCTGCCGCTGACCGCGAACGGAAAGGTGGACCGCCGCGCCCTTCCCGCGCCGAAGCTGGGCGGCGACGCGGCCGCCACGGGCGCCGAGCCGCAAACGGCCACGGAGCGGCTGCTGGCGGCCACGTGGGCCGAGCTGCTGGGCGTGGAGCAGGTTCCCGCCGACGCCAGCTTCTTCGAGATCGGCGGGCACTCGCTGCTGGCCGCGCAGATGGCGGCGCGGGTGCGCGAGGAGTTCGGCGTTCCCCTGTCCCTCCCGCAGGTGCTGGCGGCGCCGACGGTCTCCGCGCTGGGCGCGCTGCTGGACGCGGAGATGGCGGCGCTGCGCGCGGAGCTGGAGGCCGAGCTGTCGATGCTCACCGACGAAGAGGTCCGCGCGCTCCTGGAGGCCGAGGAAGCGTGGGACGGCACCGCGGCGGCGGGAGATTGAACCGAAGATGACCGACGTCGTGAACCCGCTGACCGAGCTTTCCCCCGAGCGCCGCCGCCTGCTGGAGTTGCGGATGCGCGCGCGCCAGGCGCAGGCCGCCGGCCCCGAGCTGCGCCCCGTCGCCCGGCCGGACGGCGTCGCGCCGCTCTCCGCCAGCCAGGCGCGGCTCTGGGTGATGGAGCGGATGGAGACCGGCGGCAACGCCTACAACGCCTCGTTCGCCGTCCGTATCCGCGGGCCGCTGGACGTCGCCGCGCTGCGGGGCGCGCTGGACGCCGTCGTGGCGCGCCACGAGACGCTGCGCACCACCTTCGCCGAGCGCGACGGGGTGCCGGTGCAGATCGTCCACCCGCCCGCGCCCTTCCCCCTCGCCACCCTCGACCTCTCCCATCTACCGGGCGAGGAGCGGGAGGCGGAGCTGATGCGGCGGGGGAACGAGGACGCGCGCGCGGGCTTCGACGTGGTGGCCGGCCCCGTCTTCCGCGTCACCCTCGTCCGGCTGGGGGAGGAGGAGCACGCGCTCTTCGTCGCCATGCACCACCTGGTGACCGACGGGTGGAGCCTGGGAGTGCTGGCGCGCGACCTGGGCGCGGCGTACGCGGCGCTGCGCGAGGGGCGCGCGCCCGATCTCCCCCCGCTGCCGGTGCAGTACGCGGACTTCGCGGCGTGGGAGCACGAGCGCCTGCGCGGCGCGGAGCTGGAGCGGCTGGTGGCGTACTGGCGCGGCGCGCTGGAGGGCGCCCCGGCGGCCATCGACCTTCCCACCGACCATCCCCGCCCGGCGCAGGCCAGCCACCGCGGCGGCCGGGTGTACGCCCGCATCCACCCCGCGCTGGCGGCCCGCCTGCGCGAGCTGGCGCAGGGCGAGGAGGCCACGCTCTTCCACGTCCTCCTCGCGGCCTTCCGCCTGGTCCTCGCGCGCCACGCGGGGGAGGAGGACGTGGTGATCGGCACCCCCGTCGCCAACCGCCCGCGGAGCGCGCTGGAGGGGTTGATCGGCTTCTTCATCGACACCGTGCCGCTGCGCGCGCGCGTCCGCCCGGAGGCGACGTTCCGCGAGCTGGTGCGCGCCGAGAAGGCGGCGGCGATGGCGGCGTTCAGCCACAGCGGTCTCCCCTTCGACCGGCTGGTGGAGGAGCTGCGCCTGCCGCGCGACCCGGCCCGCAACCCCGTGTTCCAGGCCGCGCTGAACCTGCAGAGCGCGCGGGTGGACCTGCTCCGCCTGGCCGGCGCGGAGGTGACGCCGCTGGACACCGAGCACGGCTCCACGCCCTTCGAGCTGGCGCTGGACAACTGGCCGGACGACGACGGCGGGGTGACGGTCCACGCCGAGTACGCGGACGCCGTGTACGCGCGCGAAACGGTGGAGCGCATCGCCGCGCACGTGGTGCAGGTGCTGGAGCACGGCGCGTCGTCGCCCGACACGCGGCTGGCGGAGATGCCGCTGGCCTCGGCGGAGGAGATGGCGCGCGTGGCGGAGTGGGGGCGCGGCGGCGAGGGGCTTCCCGCGCCGGAGACGCTGCACGGGATGATCGCCGCGCGGGCGGCGGCGCGCCCCGATGCCCCCGCGCTGGCGTGGGACGGCGGCGCGCTGGGCTACGCGGAGGTGGAGGCGCGCACGGACGTGCTCGCGCGGCGGCTCCGCGCGCTGGGCGTCGGCCCGGAGACGGTGGTGGGGATGATGCTCCCGTCGTCGCCCGAGGGGATCCTGGCGATTCTCGGCATCCTGAAGGCGGGCGGCGCGTACGTCCCCCTGGACCCCGGCTTTCCGGACGCGCGCATCGCCCACGCGCTGGGGGATTCGGGCGCGGTCGCCGTGGTCGCGCGGCCGGCGGACGCGGCGCGGGTGGCGCCCCTCCCCGTCATCCCCATCGACTCGATCGAGTGGTTCGAGACGGGGAATGGAGATGCGGATCGGGATGGGGATGCGGATCTCCCCCGCTTCGCCGCCGGGCCGGACAACCTGGCGTACATCATCTACACCTCCGGATCGACCGGCATGCCCAAGGGCGTGGCCGTGTCGCACGCGGGGGCGGTGGCGCACGCGCATGCGTCGGTGCGGGCGTACGGCTTCCGCGCGGACAGCCGCTGTCTGCTCTTCGCCTCGCTGACCTTCGACGGCTCGGTGGAGCAGATCTTCGCCACCTGCGCGGCGGGAGGATGCGTGATCCCGCGCGGCCCCGAGGTCCCCGGCCCGGCGGAGCTGGCGGAGCGCGTGGAGCGGCTGGGCGTAAACATCGCCCTGCTGCCGACCGGCTACTGGACGCAGCTCACGCACGACACCACCGCGCTCGCCGCGGTGAAGCGCCAGCTGCGCGTGGTGATCGCCGGCGGCGAGGAGATGCGCGCCGACGCGCTGCGGCGCTGGGAATCGACCCCCGGCGAGGCGCGGCTGATCAACGGCTACGGGCCGACGGAGATCGTGGTCGTCGCCGCGGCCTTCGCCGTCCCGCGCGGCTTCGCGGCCACGAACCCGGCGCGCGTCCCCCTCGGCCTGCCCCTGCTGGGGCGCGAGCTGCGGGTGCTGGACGCGGAGCGGCACCCGGTCCCCGCCGGCGTCCCCGGCGAGCTGTTCATCGGCGGGGCGATCATGGCGCGCGGCTACCACGGCGGCCCCGCGCTCACGGCGGAGCGCTTCGTCCCCGATCCGTTCTCCGGCGTGCCGGGGGCGCGGATGTACCGCACGGGCGACCGGGTGAGATGGTTCGAAGAAGTGCGTGAGTGCGGAAGTGCGGAAGTGCGTGGGTTCGGTGGCGCCGAGGGTTCGGAGCGCGAAGCATGCACTGACGCACTGACGCACTCCCGCACTCCCGCACTCCCGCACTTCCGCACTGGGGTTCTCGAGTTCCTGGGCCGCGGCGACGCGCAGGTGAAGGTCCGCGGCTTCCGCGTGGAGCCGGGGGAGATCGAGGCGGCGCTGCGGACGCACCCGAACGTCGCGGAGTGCGTGGTGGCGGCGCGGCCGGACGCGGCGGGGGTGCTGCGGCTGGCGGCGTACTTCGTCCCGCGCGGCGCGGCGCCCAGCGGCGGCGAGCTGCGGGCGCACCTGGCCACGCGCGTGCCGGAGTACATGCTGCCGACCGCGTACATGGCGCTGGACGCCATCCCGCTCAGCGCCGCGGGGAAGGTGGACCGCCGCGCCCTTCCCGATCCCGGCGCGGGCGATGCCGAGGCGTTCGCCGCGCCGGAGACGCCGGACGAGGCCGCGCTCGCCGCCATCTGGGCCGAGCTGCTGGGCGTGGAGCGCGTGGGGGTGGAGGACGACTTCGTCTCGCTGGGCGGGCACTCGCTGCTGGGCATCCGCGTCGTCTCCCGTGTCGCCGCGCGGCTGGGGGTGGAGCTGCCGCTGCGCGCCGTCTTCGAGGCGCCCACCGTGCGCGCCCTGGCCCGCCGCGTAGCCGAGGCGCGCGTGGAGAGCGAGGGCGCGCCCGCGGGCATCATCCCCCCCGCCGACCGCGCGGCCCCGCTCCCCGCGAGCTTCGCGCAGGAGCGGATGTGGTTCCTGCAGCAGCTCGATCCCCGGTCGCCCGCGTACAACGTCGCCCTCGCGCTGCGGCTGTCCGGCGCGCTGGACGGCAACGCGCTGCATCGTGCGCTCGCGGAGATCGTCCGGAGGCACGAGGTGCTGCGCACGGTGTTCAGGGAACAGGGGACAGGAGACAGGGGACAGGGAACGGAGGGGATCGAGCAGATCGTGCTCGGCGCCGATGCGTTCGGGTGGGAGATGCTGGATCTGTCGCATCTCCCGAAGTCCCAGGCGGATGCGGAGGCGAAGCGGCGGGCGGGGGACGAGGCCGCGGCGCCGTTCGACCTGGCGCGCGGGCCGGTGCTGCGCGCGGTGCTGATGCGCATCTCCGACGGCGAGCACGTGCTGTCGCTGGTGATGCACCACGCGGTGAGCGACGCCTGGTCGTGGGAGGTGATGGAGCGCGAGCTGGCCACCCTCTACGCCGCCTTCCGCCGCGGCGAGCCAAGCCCGCTGCCGCCGCTTCCCGTGCAGTACGCGGACTTCGCGGCGTGGCAGCGCGGGTGGCTGCGCGGCGAGGCGCTGGAGCGGCAGGCCGCCTTCTGGCGCCAGCGGCTGGCCGGCGCACCCGCCGTGCTGGAGCTGCCGTCCGACCGCCCGCGGCCGCCGGTGCAGGACCTCCGCGGCGCGCTGCTCCCCTTCCGCCTCTCGGGCGACGCGGCCGACGGCGTGCGCGCGCTCGCCGCGGCGGAGGGGGCCACGCCGTTCATGGTGCTGCTGGCGGCGTTCTCCGTGGTCCTCCAGCGCTGGAGCGGGCAGGACGACCTGGTGGTCGGCACGCCGGTGCTCAGCCGCCCGCGGCCCGAGCTGGAGCCGCTGATCGGCTTCTTCAGCAACACCCTTCCCGTCCGCGCGGACCTCTCCGGGCGCCCGGCGTTCCGCGAGCTGCTGCGGCGCGTGCGCCAGACCACGCTGGACGCCTTCGCGCACCAGGACCTGCCCTTCGAGCGGATGGTGGACGAGGTGCGCGCCGAGCGCAGCCTGAGCCACACCCCGCTCTTCCAGGTGATGCTCGCGCTGCAGCACGGCGGCCACGCCGGGCTGGCGCTGCAGGGCGTCACCGCCGGCGAGGTGGAGATCGCGCACGGCACCTCGCGCTACGACCTGACGGTGATGCTGGCGCAAGGCGCCGACGGCTCGTTCACCGGCCAGGCCGAGCTCGCCACCGCGCTCTGGGACGAATCCACCATCGCGCGGATGATGCGGCACCTGGACGCCGTCGTCCGCGCCGCCGCGGCGGACCCGGACGCGCCCGTCGCCACGCTCCCGCTGCTGGACGCGGACGAGCGCGCGGCGGTGACGGACGCCGTCAACCGCACGGAGCGGGGATGGGACGCCGCGCTCGTCCACGACCTGGTGAGCGCGCAGGCGGCGCGGACGCCGGACGCGCTCGCCGTGGAGTTCGCGGGCGAGCGCGTGACCTACGCGGAGCTGGAGGCACGCGCCAACCGCCTCGCGCACCGGCTCGTCCGGCTGGGCGTGCGGCCGGACGCGCGGGTGGCGGTGGCGATGGAGCGGTCGGTGGAGATGACGGTCGCCGTGCTCGCGGTGCTGAAGGCGGGGGCGGGCTACGTGGCCGTCGACCCCAACTACCCCACCGAGCGCATCGCCTACATGCTGGGCGACAGCCGCGCCGCCGTCGTGCTGACGACCTCCCCCGTCGCCGCCCGTCTCCCCGCGACGGACGCGGCGGTGGTGCGCGTGGATGCGGAGGACCTCGCGGCGGAGCCGACGGACGCACCGCGGGTCCATCTCCATCCCGACAACCTGCTGTACGTGCTGTACACGTCGGGGTCCACGGGCCGGCCGAAGGGCGCCGCGCTCCCGCACCGCGCGCTGGCCAACGTCGTCCGCTGGCAGGCGGAGCGGTTCGGGGATGCGGCGCCCGCGCGGACGCTGCAGTTCGCGTCGCTGTCGTTCGACGTCTCGTTCCAGGAGATCTTCTCCACCTGGGCCAGCGGTGGCGCGCTGGTGCTGATCGACGACGACACGCGGCGGGATGCCGAGGCACTGACCGCATATCTGCGCGAGCACCGCATCGAGCGGCTGTTCCTCCCCTTCGCCGCGCTGCAGAACGTTGCCGAGGCGGCGGACGCGGGCGATGCACGTCTCCCCGACCTGCGCGAGATCATCACCGCGGGCGAGGCGCTGCGCTCCACGCCGCAGCTGCGCGCCTTCTTCCGCGCGAACCCGCAGGCGACGCTCGACAACCACTACGGCCCCAGCGAGACGCACGTCATCTCCGCGCACATGGTGGACGGCGACCCGGAGGCGTGGCCCGCGCTGCCGCCGATCGGCGCGCCGGTGGCCAACACGCGCCTGTACGTGCTGGACGCGGTGATGCAGCCCGCCCCCCTCGGCGTCCCCGGCGAGCTGTTCGCGGGTGGCGCCAACCTGGCGCGCGGCTACCTGGCCCGCCCGGCGCTGACGGCGGAGAAGTTCGTCCCCGACCCGTTCGGAGCGCCGGGGAGCAGATTGTATCGCACCGGCGACCGCGTTCGGTGGATGTGCGAAAGTGAAAACCCGGCACTCCCGCATCCGACGCTCGCGCCGCCGGTCGCAGGCCCCGCGAACCCCGTCCCTCCCCCAGGCAGTTTTGGGGGAGGGACAGGCGAGGAACGAGCCAGGGAGAGGGCCGCGGGAGGTGCCGAAGCGCGTCCGGATTCGTCTCGCGATGAGTCCACTTTCGCACTCTCGCACTCTCGCACTTTCGCACCGTCACTCGCGCTCGAGTACGTCGGCCGCACGGACTTCCAGCTGAAGATCCGCGGGTTCCGCGTGGAGCCGGGCGAGGTCGAGGCGGTGCTGACCGAGCACCCCGCGGTCGTGCAGGCGGCCGTCACCGCCCGCGGCGACGGCGCGGAGCGGCGGCTGGCGGCGTACGTCGTCCCCGCGGCGGGCGCTTCTCCGTCGCTCCCCGAGCTGCGGGCGCACGTGGCGGCGCGGCTGCCCGAGCACATGGTGCCGCGCGCGTGGCGCTTGATGGACGCGCTCCCGCTCACCCCCAGCGGCAAGGTGGACCGCCGCTCGCTCCCCGAACCCGACGCCGCGCCGGAGGAGGAGGCGCGCGTCGCCCCGCGCACGCCCGCCGAGGAGCTGGTGGCCGATGCGTGGGAGGCGGTGCTGCACACGCGTCCCGGCGCGCACGACGACTTCTTCGCGCTGGGCGGCCACTCGCTCGCGGCCACGCAGGTGATCGCGCGCATCCGCCGCGCCTTCGGCATCGAGCTGCCGCTGCGGGCGCTGTTCGAGGCGCCGACCGTGGCCGGGCTGGCGGCGCGCGCGGCCGAGGCGCGGCGCGGAACGCATCTCCATCTCCCCCCGCTCGTTCCCGTGGAGCGCGGGGCCGGGTCGCCGCTGTCGTTCGCGCAGCAGCGCTTCTGGTTCGTGGAGCGGATGGGCGCGGCCGGCGCGGCGTACAACATCCCCATCGTCCTCACCCTCCGCGGCGAGCTTGACGCCGATGCGCTCCGGGCGGCGCTGGACGGGCTGGTCGCGCGGCACGAGTCGCTGCGGACGAGCTTCAGGGGACAGGGGACAGGGGACGGGGGACAGGGAGGACCGGTGCAGGTGGTGGCGCCGGCGTCGCCCGTGGACCTGCATCTCCATGACCTGACCGCGTTTATGGGGAATGGGGATGCGGAGATGGAGCGCATCACCCGCGCGGAGGCGGCGGCGCCGTTCGACCTGGAGCGCGGGCCGCTGATGCGGGCGCGGCTGGTTCGCCGCTCGCCCGATGAGCACCGGCTGATCCTGAACTTCCACCACATCGTCTGCGACGCGTGGTCGCTCGCCGTGGCCTTCCGCGAGCTGGGCGAGCTGTACGCCGCCGCGCGCGAGCGGCGGCCCGCGCGATTGGCGCCGCTGGCGGTGCAGTACGCGGACTACGCCGTCTGGCAGCGCGAGCGGCTCACCGGCCAGGCGCTGGCGCGCGAGCTGGACGCCTGGCGCGCGCGGCTGGAGGGCGCCGCCGTGCTCAACCTGCCGACGGACCGCCCGCGCCCCGCGGTGCAGAGCTTCCGCGGCGCCATTCTCCCCTTCGCGCTCGGCGCGGAGACGGCCGGGCGCGTCCGCGAACTCGCGCGGCGCGAGGGGGCCACGCCGTTCATGGTGCTGCTCGCCGCGTTCGACGTCCTGCTGTCGCGGTGGACGGGGACCGAGGACGTGGTCGTCGGCTCCCCCGTCGCCGGCCGGGTGCCGGAGGAGACGGAGGCGCTGGTGGGCGTCTTCGTGAACACGCTGGCGCTGCGCACCGACCTCTCCGGCGACCCGACGTTCCGCGAGGTGCTGGGGCGCGTGCGCGAGGGAACGCTGGACGCGTACGCGCACCAGGAGGTGCCGTTCGAGCGGCTGGTGGAGGAGCTGAAGCTGGGGCGCAGCCTGGACCGGCACCCGCTCTTCCAGGTGATCTTCTCCATGCACGCCGGCGGCTACGGCGCGCCCGACCTCCCCGGCCTGTCCGTCTCCACGGACGAGATGGACAACGGGACCGCGAAGGTCGACCTCGTCCTCGGCCTGACGGACGCGGGGGATGTGATCGAGGGGGCGTTCCAGTACGCCTCGGACCTGTTCGACCAGGCCACGATCCGGCGGATGGCGACCCATCTCGCCACGCTGCTGGACGCGGCGCTGGCGAACCCCGCGACGCCCATCGCCGCGCTGCCGCTGATGCCGGCGGATGAGGAGGCGCGGCTGGAGTCGTTCCACGGCGCCGTCGCCGACTACCCGCGCGGTCTCACCCTCCCCGCGCTTTTCGAGGCGCAGGTGGCGCGGACGCCGAAGGCGGACGCGGTGCGCTGGAACGGCGCGGCGGTGACGTATCAGGAGCTGAACGCGAACGCCAACCGCCTCGCGCACCGCCTGCGCGCGCTCGGCGTCGGGCCGGAGGTGCGCGTCGCCGTGTGCATGGAGCGCACGCCGGAGCTGATCGCGGCGCTGCTGGCGGTGCACAAGGCGGGCGGCGGCTACGTCCCCATCGACCCGAACTATCCGGCGGACCGCATCGCGTACATGCTGGACGATTCCGGCGCGCCCGTGCTGCTGGCGCACGCGCGCATCGCCGAACGTCTCCCGTCCCACGCCGCGGCGACGGTGCGGGTGGATGCGGACTGGGCGGAGATCCAGCGGGAGATGCCGGAAAACCCCGGCGTATCGATCGATCCGCGCAATCTGGCCTACGCCATCTACACCTCGGGGTCGACCGGGCGGCCCAAGGGCGTGCAGATCGAGCATCGCAGCGCGGTCACGCTGATGCACTGGCTGCGCGAGCACGTGTCGGACGACGAGCGGCGGGCGGTCCTCGGATCGACCTCCATCTCCTTCGACGTCTCCATCGCCGAGATCTTCGGCACGCTGTGCTGGGGCGGCACGCTCGTCCTGGTCCGCGACGCGCTGGCGCTGCCGGACGCGGGCGAGGACGTCATCCTCGCCAGCATGGCCCCGAGCGCCGCCGCGGAGCTGCTGCGGATGCGCGCCATCCCGCCGACGCTGCGCGTCCTCAACCTGGGCGGCGAGGCGCTGCCCAACGCGCTGGCGCAGGGGCTGTACGCGCTGGGGACTGTCGAGCGCGTGGGCAACTTCTACGGCCCGACGGAGGATACGACCTACTCCACGTGGTCCATCGTGGAGCGCGGCGGATCGCGCGTCTACGTCGGCCGTCCGGTCGCCAACACGCGGGCGTACGTGCTGGACCGCCATCTCCGGCGCGTGCCGGTCGGCGTCCCCGGCGAGCTGTACCTGGCGGGCGACGGCTTGGCACGCGGCTACCACGATCGCCCCGCGCTCACGGCCGAGCGCTTCATCCCCGACCCGTTCAGCGCGGTACCGGGGGGACGCATGTACCGCGTCGGGGATCTCGTCCGCTGGAAGGACGAAAGTGCGGAAGTGCGGGAGTGCGGGAGTGCGCTGGATCCGCGCGAGAACGCACGCACTGACGCACTCACGCACTCACGCACTTCGTCGCCGGCCACCGCGGTTCTCGACTACCTCGGGAGATTGGACCACCAGGTGAAGATCCGCGGCCACCGCGTGGAGACGGGCGAGATCGAGGCGACGCTGGCCGGGCATCCGCGCGTCCGCGAATCGGCCGTGATCGCGCGCGAGGACACGCCGGGCGACGCGCGCCTGGTCGCCTACGTGGTCGCGGTGGACGCGGCCAGCCCGCCCGCGCCCGCGGAACTGCGCGAGCACCTGAAGGCGCGGCTGCCGGAGTACATGGTCCCGGCTGCGTGGGTCCCGATGGACGCGCTCCCGCTGAACCCCAACGGCAAGGTCGACCGCCTGCGCCTCCCCGCCCCCGGCGAGCGCGAGCGCGTGCAGACCGAGACGGCGCCGCGCACCGCGGCGGAGCAGGCGATCGCGCGCGTGTGGCGCGAGGTGCTGGGCGTGGAGCACGTGGGCGTCGACGAGAACTTCTTCGAGATCGGCGGCCACTCGCTCCTCCTCGCGCGCCTGCAGGAGCGCCTGAACGAGGAGATGGGAAGCGCCCTCACCTTCGTCGATCTCTTCCAGTTCACCACCATCGCCGCGCTGGCCGGGCACCTGGCGCCGCGCGCGATGGAGAACAGCGACACCGATCTGGAGGAGACGCAGGCACCGAGCGAAGCACGGGGGCGCGGGGCGAGTCGAAGAGAGCTGATGCGGCGCGGGCGGAGATAGGTGCGACTCCGCGTCCCCGCGGAGCCCTCCCCCCCGCGGCTTAGGCCGCGTACCCCGTCCCGATAACGGGAGGGGGTAACGTCGAAAGCGGCGCGCGGCGTGTGGAGCGCGCGTCGGCGGTGGTGATGCGAGGCCCGAGGCCAGCATCGCGGCGGCTCGGAGGCCTGGTAGTGAGGAGTGAGGACCGCCGGGCGGGCAGGATGGAGATTTTCAGCGCGGATGCCATCCAGCTACCTCTCCCGGTACGGGAGAGGTGGACGGCCTGAGCCGGCCGGAGAGGGCGCGAGGCCGTGGAAACGCTCCACCGCCAGCCCCACGCTGAGTTCTCCCCCTCCCCCGCGGAGCGGGCGGAGGGGGCTAGCCGGGCGGGCAGGGCGCAGCCCCAAAGCACGAACGTAACCGAGCAACAGCACCGAATTCTGTAGACGCACGGGCTCATCGCAGCCCCGATCTGGAGATAGACGGATCTACATGAGCATCATCGAACCGCATTCGAACGGCACGGCCGAAGGGCCCGACATCCCCGAATCCGCCGACCTGGAGGTGGCGATCATCGGGATGGCGGGGCGCTTTCCGGGCGCGGACGACCTGGACGCGTTCTGGGCCAACCTGCAGGCCGGCATCGAATCCATCTCCCGCTTCGGCGACGACGAGCTGCGCGCGGCGGGCGTCTCCGAGGCGGAGCTGGCGAACCCGGACTACGTGAAGGCCATCGGCCGCCTCCGCGACGTGGAGCACTTCGACGCCGGCTTCTTCGGCTACTCTCCGCGCGAGGCCGAGGTGCTGGAGCCCGGCCATCGCCTCTTCCTGGAGTGCGCGTGGGAGGCGCTGGAGGACGCGGGCGTCGATCCGGACCAGGTCGCCGGCCGCATCGGCGTGTACGCCGGCGCGGGGTCCAGCGGGTACGCGGAGCGGCACGTGAAGCCGAACGCCGCGCTGATGGAGTCGGCCGGCGGCTTCCAGGTGAGCCTGGGGAGCGAGAAGGACTTCCTGGCGACGCGCGTCTCGTACAAGCTGGACCTGCGCGGGCCCAGCCTGGCGGTGCAGACCGGGTGCTCCACCTCCCTCGTGGCCATCCATCTCGCCGCGCAGAGCCTGCTGCGCGGCGAGTGCGAGCTGGCGCTGGCGGGTGGCGCCAGCGTCATCATCCCCCAGACCACGGGCTACCTCTGGCAGCACGGCGGCATCGTCTCGCCCGACGGAAGCTGCCGCGCCTTCGACACGCGCTCCGGCGGCGCCGTCTCCGGGAGCGGCGTCGGCGCCATCGTCCTCAAGCGCCTCTCCGACGCGCTGCGCGACGGCGACGCGGTGCGCGCCGTCATCCGCGGCAGCGCCATCAACAACGACGGTGGAGCCAAGGTCGCCTTCACCGCGCCGGGCGTGGAGGGCCAGTCCGCCGTCATCGCCGAGGCGCTGGAAGCCGCGGACGTGGACCCCGACACGGTGACGTACGTCGAGGCGCACGGCACGGGGACGGAGCTGGGCGACGTGATCGAGATCGCCGCGCTGACGCGGGCCTTCCGCGCGTTCACCAACCGCGAGGGGTACTGCGCCGTCGGCTCGGTGAAGACCAACATCGGCCACCTGGACACCGCCGCGGGCGTCGCCGGGCTGATCAAGACGGTGCTGGCGATGGAGCACCGCCGCATCCCGCCGACCGTGCACTTCGCGGCGCCCAACCCGCGCATCGCCTTCGCGGGGAGCCCCTTCCGCGTCGCCGCGGGGACGACGGTCGACTGGGCGGCCGACGGGCCGCGGCGCGCGGGCGTCAGCTCGTTCGGCATCGGCGGGACCAACGCGCACGTGGTGCTGGAGGAGGCGCCCGCCGCCTCGCCGTCCGGCCCCTCGCGCCCGTGGCAGCTGCTGGCAGTGAGCGCCCGCGGCGCCTCCGCGGCGCAGGCGCAGGCGGCGCGGCTGGCGGACCATCTCCAGAATCATCCCGATCTCCCGCTGGCGGACGTCGCGCACACGCTCCGCGAGGGGCGCCACGCCTTCGCGCACCGCCGCATCGCCGTCGTCCGCCAGGGCGAGGACGCGGCGGCCATCCTGCGCGGCGCCGTCCCCGAGCGGATCGCCGCGGGCGTGGCCGAGGCGGGCGCGCGCTCCGTCGCCTTCCTCTTCCCGGGACTGGGGGATCACTACCCCAACATGGCGCGCGGGCTGTACGAGGCTGAGCCCGCCTTCCGCGCGGAGGTGGACCGCTGCGCGGAGATCCTGCGCCCGCTGCTCGGCGCCGACATCCGCGAGGCGCTCTTCCCGGGCCACGCGCCGTCCGACGCGGCGCCCGCGCAGGCGCTCGACCTGCGCGCGATGGTGGCGCGTTCGGCGCCCACGCCCGAGGCGGCGCAGCTGAACCGCACCGCGCTGGCGCAGCCCGCCGTGTTCGTGGTGGACTACGCGCTCGCGCGGCTGTGGATGAGCTGGGGGATCGCTCCGGACGCACTGATCGGCCACTCGCTGGGCGAGTACGCGGCCGCGTGCATCGCCGGCGTGCTGTCGCTGGAGGACGCGCTCACCCTGGTCGCCGAGCGTGCGAAGACCATCGAGCCGCTGCCGGGCGGGGCGATGCTCGCCATCTCCCGCGATCCCACGGAGATCCAGCCGCACCTCGCCGGCGGTGTCGCGATCGCGACGGTGAACGCGCCGGGGCTCTGCGTCGTCGCCGGACCCGAGGACGCGGTGGCCGATCTGGAACGGCGGCTGGGGGATGCGGGGATCGTCGCGCGGCGGCTGCCCACGACGCACGCCTTCCACACGCCGATGCTGGCCCCGGTCGCCGGGCGGCTGACGGAGATCGCGCGATCGGTGCGGCTGCGCCCGCCGCGCATCCCCATGATCAGCAACGTCACGGGAACGTGGATCACCGACGCGGAGGCGACCGATCCGGAGTACTGGACGCGCCACATGCTCGGCACCGTGCGCTTCGCGGACGGCGTCGGCGAGCTGCTGCGCGAGCCGGGGCGCGTGCTGCTGGAGGTGGGTCCCGGGCAGACGCTCTCCACCTTCGTCCGCCAGCGGCCGGGCGACGGGGAAGAGGCCCCCGTCGCCGTCATCCCGTCGATGCGCCACGCCTTCGACCGGCGGCCGGACCAGGGGGTGCTGCTGGAGGCGCTGGGACGGCTCTGGCTGGCCGGGGTGAAGCCGGACTGGACGGCCTTCCGCGGCCCGGAGCGGCGCCGGAAGGTCCATCTCCCCACGTACCCGTGGGAGAAGCAGCGCTACTGGGTGGATGCTCCCACGCTGGCCGCTTCGGCGCACCCCGCACGCGCCAGCGCCGACCCGGCGGAGTGGACCTATCTCCCCGACTGGCGCCGCTCCCCCGCCCCGCCGTCGTCCGCCGAGATCCGCCGCGTCCTCGTCCTCGCGCAGGATGATTCGGGAGATGCGCTCGCCACCGCGCTGCGCCAACTCGGGCGCGAGGCGACGGTGCGCCGCATCCCCGCCTCCGCGGAGCGAGACGGCGTCCGCGCGGTGGTGGATGGGGATTCGGACGCGGTCGCCGTCATCACCCCCGATCCCGTCACCCTGCTCATGCTGGGCGCGGCGATGGCGCACGCCGGCAGCCGCGCGCGGCTGATCGCCATCACGCGCGACGCGCACGACGTCACCGGCCGCGAGGCGCTGGACGTGGGCGCCGCCGCGGTCGCCGCCGCCGCGCTGGTGGTGACGCAGGAGCACGCGCCCATCCGCGCCCGCACGGTCGACGTGGAGGCGGACGCGCGCGACCTCGCCCGCCTCGCCGCTGAGCTCGTCGCGGACGCGGACGACCAGGTGATCGCCCTGCGCGGTCCGCACCGCTGGGCGCGCGGCTTCCGCGCCGCGAAGCCCGCCGCGCCGGCGGCGACGGTGCGAGAAGGCGGCGCGTACCTGCTCGTCGGCGGCGTCGAGGGCCAGAACGCCGTCTTCGCCCGCGCGCTCGCCCGCGTCCCCGGCGTGCGCCTGGCGGCGATCACGGTGGACGGCCGGGTCTCCGGGCCGGAGGAGCCATCCGTCCTCGCGCTCCGGGCCGATCCGGCGGACGCGTCGTCGCTCGCCGCCGCGATCGGCCAGGCGGAGGCGCGCTTCGGGCGCATCGACGGCGTGCTGTGGACGCCGTCCGGCGCGGACATCTCCCTCGCCGCCGCGGACGAGGCGAAACCCGCGTGGCGCGCGGAGCTGGCTCGCATCGCCGCGCAGCTGGATGCGCTCGATACGGCGCTCGGCGGGCGGGAGATGGACTTCTGCCTGACCGAATCGTCGCTCGCGGGCGTGCTGGGCGGCGTCGGCCTGGTGCGCGCGGCGCTGCTGCACGCGCAGGCGGACGCCATCGCCCAGCGCCACGCCCGCGGATCGCGCCCGCGCTGGACCAGCGTCGCCGCCGACCGCTGGCTGCAGCCGGGAGAATCGGCGAGCGGCATCCCCCTCGACGCGGCGGAGGCGGTGCTGAGGCATGCGCTCGCGCTGGCCGCCGAGCCGGTGGTGCTGGTCTCGCCGACGGAGCTGGAGGCGCGCCTGCGCGGCGCCGCGCACCCGGAGCCGCATCGCCCCGAAGCCGCGCGCTACGCCCGTCCGGACGACCTGGGGATCGATTACGCGGCGCCGCAGACGGAGCTGGAGGAGCGGATCGCGGCGGTGTGGCAGGAGCTGCTGGGGCTGGAGCGGATCGGCGTGCACGACGACTTCTTCGCGCTGGGCGGCCACTCGCTGCTGGCCACGCAGATCGTCGGCCGCCTGCGCGACCTGTTCGAGCTGGAGCTGCCGCTGGCCGTGATCTTCGAGGCCCCGACCGTGGCGAAGATGGCCGTTCTCGTCGAGGACGCCTTCTTCGCCGAGATCGAGGCCATGACGGACGAAGAGGCCGCGGCGATGGTGGGCAGGTGAGGGAACCTCTCA
Organism: Longimicrobium sp.; assembly: GCF_035474595.1. Classification (NCBI taxonomy): domain Bacteria; kingdom Pseudomonadati; phylum Gemmatimonadota; class Longimicrobiia; order Longimicrobiales; family Longimicrobiaceae; genus Longimicrobium; species Longimicrobium sp. The sequence goes on along the minus strand of NZ_DATIND010000065.1, from coordinate 27,413 downwards.
GACGAGGATCGGCGATGGGAAACTCAGCGGGAGATTGGCGGCGGTGCGCTTCGGCAGCGCCGCAGCCCTCCCCCCGCGGCTCAGGCCGCGTACCCCGTCCCGATAACGGGAGGGGGTAACGTCGAAAGCGGCGCGCGGGGCTGGGAGCACGCCTCGGGTGGTGGTGGGATGCGTGGCCCGAGCCCATCATCGCAGCGGCTCGGAGGCCTGGTAGTGAGGAGTGAGGACCGCCGGGCGGGCAGGATGGAGATTTTCAGCGCGGATGCCATCCAGCTACCTCTCCCGGTACGGGAGAGGTGGACGGCCTAGGCCGGCCGGAGAGGGCGCGAGGCCGCGGGCGCGCGCCGCCGCCCATCCTCACGATGAGGTCTCCCCTCCCCCAGGCAGTTTGGGGGGAGGGGCCGGGGGAGAGGGCCGCGGCGCCAGGCGATGAAGAAGTTCGATGGACGAGCCTGAATCTCGTCCCCGATGTGTAACCGGATCCCGAACAGGGCTGAGCTTTACATGGACACGATCAACCGGCGCGACACCCTCTCCGACGCCAAGCGCGCGCTCCTCGAGGCGCGCATGCGCGGCCAGGCCCACGCGCCGCGCCAGCGCGAGGTCATCGGCCGCTGCGCCGGCGAGGGGCCGGAGTTCCCCGCGTCGTACATGCAGGAGCAGATGTGGCTGGCCATCCAGCTCGACCCCGAGCGCGCCATCTACAACGTCCCCGTGGCCGTCCTCGTCCGCGCGGACGCCGACGTGCCGGCGCTGGAGCGCGCCTTCACCGAGGTGGTGCGGCGCCACGAGGGGCTGCGCACCGTCTTCCGCACGGTCGGCGGCGAGCTGCGGCAGGTGGTGCTCCCGCCGCACCCCGTGACCGCCGACGTGCGCGACCTGCGCGCCGAGGTGGGGCCGGACTTCGACGCGGGCGTGCGCCGCATCGTCAGCGAGGCCGGGGCGCGCACGATGGACATCGAGCGCGGGCCCATGGTGCAGCTGTCGCTGCTGCGCGTGTCGGACGAGCGCTCGGCGCTGGTCATCACCCTGCAGCACATCGTCACCGACGGGTGGGCGTATCCGCTCATCCTGCACGAGCTGTGGGAGCTGTACGCCGCCGAATTGCACGGCCGCCCCGTGACGCTCCCCGAGCCGACGCTGCGCTACGCCGACTACGCCGTGTGGCAGCGCGAGCACCTGCGCGGCGAGACGCTGGACGCGCACGTGGCCTTCTGGCGCGGGCTGCTGGAGGGCGCGCCCGAGACCGAGCTTCCCGGCGACCGCCCGCGCCCGGCGCAGTCCAGCTACCGCGGCGCCATGCACCACTTCGTCTTCCCCACTGAAGCCAGCGCCGCCGTCCGCGCGCTCTGCCGGCGCGAGGCGGCGACCGTGAACATGGTGCTCTCCGCCGCCTTCTCCGCGACGGTGGCGCGCTACACCGGGAGCGGCGACGTCGTCTTCGGCACGCTGTACGGCAACCGCAGCCGGCCGGAGCTGGAGCAGGTCGTGGGCTGCTTCGTGAACTCCGCGGCGCTGCGGCTCGATCTCTCGGACGACCCGCCGTTCGCGGAGGCGGTGGGGCGCGCCAAGCGGCTGGTGCTGGACGCCGAGCGCCACCAGGAGCTGCCGTTCGAGAAGGTGGTGGAGCACCTGCGGGTCCGCCGCGACCCCAGCCGCAACCCGCTGTTCCAGCTCATGTACTTCCACCACACCTTCGTCCCGCAGCACGCGCAGGCGTCGGTCAGGGAGCTGGACCCGCAGGCCGTCTACCGCGCGGCGTCGCTGGTCGACACGGGCCTCGCCAAGCTGGACTTCATCCTCACCACGCTGGAGGAGGGCGACGAGCTCTCCGCCATCGTCGAGTACGCGACGGACCTGTTCGACGCGGCCACGGTGGAGCGCTTCTGCCGGCACTTCGTGACGCTGGCCGGGCGCGCCGCAGCGAACGCCCATCTCCCCGTCTCCGCCATCTCCCTGCTCGACCGGGAGGAAGAGGAGACGCTGCGCGAGTGGAGCCGCGGCCCGTCGCTCGCCGCCGAGCCCGCGCCCGTCCATCGCCAGTTCGAGGCGCGGGCCGCCGCGGCGCCGGACGCGGACGCCGTCCGCTTCGGCGCGGAGACGACGTCGTACGCGGAGCTGGACGCGCGCGCCAACCGCATCGCCCGGCGGCTGCGGGAGATGGGCGTCGGACCCGAGACGCGCGTCGGCCTCTCCATGGAGCGCTCGCCGGATCTGCTCGCCGGGGTGATGGGGATCTGGAAGGCCGGCGGCGCCTTCGTCCCGCTCGACCCGGCGTACCCGGCCGAGCGGCTGGCGTGGACCATCGCCAACGCCGCGCTCCCCGTCGTCGTCACCGCGGGCGACGTCGCGGACGCGCTCCCCGCACACGCCGCGGAGCTTCTCCGCATCGAGGAGCTGGGGGATGGAGATGCGACGGCGGGTGCGGAGGAGATCCCCATCTCCGCCGACCATCTGGCGTACGTCATCTACACCTCGGGATCGACCGGGCGGCCGAAGGGGGTGCAGGTGCGGCACGGCTCGCTGGCCAATCTCCTTGCCGCCACGCGCGATGCGTTCGGCGCCGGGCCGGGGGACGTGATGCCGCCGCTGGCCTCGTACGCCTTCGACATCTGGCTCTTCGAGGCGCTGCTTCCGCTCGTCTCCGGCGGCGCCACGCGGGTGGTCCCGCGCGAGCGGCTGCTGGACGTGGCCGCGCTGGCGGAGGAAGCCGCCGACGCCACGCTCCTGCACGCCGTTCCCGCGCTGATGCGCGAGATCGCGCAGGCGGAGCGCGCCGCGCCGCGGATGACGCGCCTCCGCCACGTGTTCACGGGGGGAGATTCGGTGCCGCCCGCGCTCCTGGCCGAGATGCGCGCCGCCTTCCCCGCCGCGGAGGCGCACGTCCTCTACGGCCCGACGGAGGGGACGATCCTCGCCTCCGCGCACGCCGTCGACGGCGACGTGGAGGGGCACCCGATCGGCCGGCCGCTGGCCGAGATGCGGCTGTACGTCTGCGACGAGACCGGGGGGCTGCAGCCGCCCGGCGTCCCCGGCGAGCTGCTGATCGGCGGCCCCGGCGTGGCGCGCGGCTACCTGGGCCTCCCGGCGATGACGGCCGAGCGCTTCGTCCCCGACCCGTTCGGCGGCTTCCCCGGCGCGCGCCTGTACCGCACGGGCGACCGGGCGAGGTGGAAGGAAAGTGCGGAAGTGCGGGAGTGCGGAAGTGCGCTGGATCCGCGCGAGAGCGAGCGCACTGACGCACTCACGCACTCCCGCACTTCCGCACTTCCGCACTCACGCACTGCGGTTCTGGAGTTCCAGGGCCGCCTCGACCGCCAGGTGAAGATCCGCGGCTTCCGCATCGAGCTGGGCGAGGTGGAGGCGGCGGTCGCGGGCGTTCCCGGCGTGCGCGAGGCCGCCGTGGTGCTGCGCGAGGACACCCCCGGCGTGCGCCGCCTGGTGGCCTACGCGGCGGGCGACGGGGTGACGGGCGATGCGGTTCGCGCCGCGCTGCGCGAGCGCCTTCCCGACTACATGGTCCCGTCGGCGGTGGTGGTGATGGACGCGCTCCCCCGCACCGCCACCGACAAGCTGGACCGCCGCGCCCTGGCCGCCCCCGAGGCCGAGGTGGGCGACGCGGTGGAGTACGTGGCCCCGCGCGACGAAGTGGAGACGGCGATCGCGCAGGCGTGGGCGCGGGTGCTGGGGCGCGACCGCGTGGGCGTGCACGACAACTTCTTCGAGCTGGGCGGCGATTCGATCCTGGTGATCCAGACCATCGCCCGCGCCGCCGAGGCCGGGGTCGCGCTCCAGCCCTGGCAGATGTTCCGCTTCCACACGGTAGCCGAGCAAGCCGCCGCCGCCCGCGACGCCGCCGAAACCGCGGCCTCGGAGGCGGCATCGCCCGCGACGGAAGCGGAAGCGGGCGATGACGATGCCTTCTTCGGCGACGGGCTGGACGGCATCGACGACGGGCTGCTCGACGCGGTGCTGGGGCAGCTCGGGAGGGATTGAGTAACGAGCCACGGTGCGCGCCCGCGGGGCCCTCCCCCCGCGGCTTAGGCCGCGTAGCGCACGCGTCGGACGGTGGTGTGATGCGGGGCCCACCCCAGCATCGCAGAGGCACTGAAAAGCTTGGTAGCGCGGAGTGAAGGATCGCTGGGCGGGCAGGATGCAGCCGCCCAGCGCGGATGTCATCCAGCTACCTCTCCCGGTACGGGAGAGGTGGACGGCCTGAGCCGGCCGGAGAGGGCGCGGCACCGCGGGCGCGCACCGCCGCCAATCCCCGCGCTGAGGTCTCCCCCCCGGGCAGTTTTGGGGGAGGGGGCGGGGGGAGAGGGCCGCGGCACCGGAGCCCACATGGAGTTCCGCCTCCGCGCACGGTGGAAGTTCGGGCTGGGTTTGCATCGGCACCGAATCGGGAGAGGGCCGCGCACCGTGAGAGTTTCGCCCGAGTTCGCATCACCCCGTCCTTCACGTGCCGTCACGAGCGGCCACGTTGGACGAGAGCCACACATACGGAGCGGCCGCGCGGAAGTCCCGCGCGCCGCGGACACGATCGCGACAGAAATCGCCGGATGAACCGCAAGGACCTCGAGGCCGTCTACCCGCTGTCTCCGCTGCAGCAGGGAATGCTCTTCCACACGCTCGACGCGCCGGAAGCCGGCGCGTACGCCGAGCGGCTGGTGCTCCGCACGCGCGGCGCGCTGGACGCCGACGCGTTCCGGCGTGCGTGGCAGCTCATGGTGGACCGCCACGCCGCGCTCCGCACCGCCTTCGTCTGGGAGAACGTCCCCCAGCCGCTGCAGGCCGTCCTCCGCAAGGCCGAGCTCCCCTTCGCCTTCCACGACTGGAGCGCGGAGCCCGACGCCGAGGCGCGGCTGGAGGAAATGCTGCGCGAGGAGGGCGAGCGGCCGTTCGCCCTCGGGCGCCCGCCGCTGCTGCGCGTGATGCTGGCGCGGCTGCCGGAGGGCGAGCACGTCCTCGCCGTCTCCATGCACCACGCGCTCACCGACGGCTGGTCGCTCTCCATCGTTCTGGGCGAGCTGTTCACCGCCTACGCCGCGTACCTCGACGGCGTGGAGCCCGAGCTCCCCGCCCGCCGCCCGTTCCGCGAGTACATCGCGTGGCTGGCCAGGCGCGATCCGGTCGCGGCCGAGGCGTTCTGGCGCCAGCGGCTGGCCGGCTTCCGCGCGCCCACCCCCGTCCCGCTGGACGCGGCGCCGGAGCGCGCGGGGATGTCGCCCGAGGCGTACGGGCGCGCGCAGCAGGTCGTCGCCCCCGCGCTGGGCGAGGCGCTGCGCGAGGCGGCGCGGCGGCGGCGGGTGACGCTGAACACGCTGCTGCACGCCGCCTGGGCCGCGCTCCTGGCGCGCCACACGGGCACCGGCGACGTCGTGTTCGCCACCACCGTCTCCGGCCGCCCGCCCGAGCTGCCGGGGGTGGAGGGGATGGTGGGGATGTTCCTGAACACCCTCCCCGTGCGCATCCCGGTCGATGGCGATGCGCCGGTGGACGCGTGGCTGGCGGCGGTGCAGGACCGCGCGGGCGAGGCCACGCGCCACGAGCACGTGCCGCTCACCGACATCCGCGCGTGGACGGAGCTTCCCGCGGGGGCGCCGCTCTTCGAGACGCTGTTCGTGCTGGAGAACCACCCCGCCGGCGACCCGCTTTCCGGCGAGGGCCCCGAGGACCCGCGCATCCCCTACTTCACCACCGAGGCGGTGGGGCAGCGCACCAACTTCGCGCTCGCCGTCACCGTCACCCCCGCGCCGCACGGGCTGGTGCTGACCGCGACGTCGGACGCGGCGCGGCTGGACGACGCGGCCGCGGCGCGCCTTCTCGCCGGCTTCGAATCCATCCTCCGCCAGATCGCGGCGGGCGATGCGCGCACCGTCGGGGACCTGGATCCCCTGACGGAAGCCGAGCGCGCCCTCGTCCTGCGCGACCTGAACGCGACGGAGACGGAGTATCCGCGCGACCTTTCCATCCACCGCCTCTTCGAGCACGTCGCCGCCGCGCGGCCGGATGCGGTCGCGCTGCGGACGGACGCGGGCACCGTCACCTACGGCGAGCTGAACGCGCGCGCCAACCGCCTCGCGCGGCGCCTGATCGCCCTGGGCGTCGCCCCCGAGTCGCGCGTCGGGGTGGCGATGGAGCGCTCGCCGGAGCTGATCGCGGCGCTGCTGGCCATCCTCAAGGCGGGCGGCGCGTACGTCCCCCTCGACCCCGGCTATCCGCGCGCGCGGCTGGAGATGATGCGCCGCGACGCCGGCGTTTCCGTCGTCATCGCGGCGGGGGATGGGGACCGGGGGGATTGGGGCGACGCGCGCGTCCTCTCGCTCGCCACCGCGCGCGCGGGGATCGAGGCCGAAGCGGCGGACGATCTCCCGGTCGACGGCGATCCGCTCTCCATCGCCTACGTCGTCTACACGTCGGGGTCCACGGGGACGCCGAAGGGCGCCGCGGTGCCGCATCGCGCGGTCGTGCGGCTGGTGCGGGGGCAGACGTACGCGCGCTTCGCGGCGGACGAGGTGTTCCTGCAGCTCGCCCCCGTCGCCTTCGACGCGTCCACGTGGGAGATCTGGGGCGCGCTGCTGAACGGCGGCGCGGTGGCCATCCACCCCGCCGGGCCGGCGGACCCGCGCGAGCTGGGCGCCTTCGTCCGCCGCCACGGCGTGACCTCGGCGTGGCTCACCGCCGGGCTCTTCCACCAGGTGGTGGACGCGGGCGCGGAGGGGTTCGCGGGCGTGCGCCACCTCCTGGCCGGCGGCGACGTCCTTTCCCCCGCGCACGTGCGGCGGGCGATGGAGCTGCTGCCGGAGACGCGCATCGTGGACGGCTACGGGCCCACCGAGGCGACCACCTTCACCTGCTGCCACGCGGTCTCGGCGGAAGATGCGGAGCGGGGTGCCATCCCCATCGGCGCGCCGATCGCCAACACGCGCGTGTACGTGGTGGACGCGCGGCTGCGCCCCGTCCCCCCCGGCGCCCCCGGCGAGCTGCTGATCGCGGGCGACGGCCTGGCGCGCGGCTACCTGGGCCGCCCCGCGCTCACCGCGGAGAAGTTCGTCCCCGATCCGTTCGGCACGGGCGGGCGGCTGTATCGCACCGGCGACCTGGTGAGATGGACGGAAGTGCGTGAGTGCGTGAGTGCGGAAGTGCGGAAGTGCGGAAGTGAAAACCCGGCACTCCCGCATCCGACGCGCGCGCTGGCCGATGCAGGCCACGCCGACCCCGTCCCTTCCCCAGTCGGTTCTGGGGGAGGGACAGGCGAGGAACGAGCCAGGGAGAGGACCAGCGATGGCGAGGAAGCGCACGGAGATTCGTCCCGCGACGAACCCACTCTCGCACTTTCGCACCCTCGCACTTTCGCACTTCAGTTCCTGGGTCGCATCGACCAGCAGGTGAAGATCCGCGGCTTCCGCGTGGAGCCGGGCGAGGTCGAGGCGGTGCTCGCGCATCACCCCGCCGTGGCCGGCGCCGCGGTGGACGTGCGCGCCGACGCGTCGGGCGAGAAGCGGCTCGTGGCGTGGATCGTTCCCGCCGCGCACCTGGAGAGCGCGGCGTACGGCGACCCGGGCGCGGCGGTGCACCAGTGGGAGGGGCTGTTCGACGACCTGTACGCGGGGAGCCGGGGGACGGAGGACGGGGGCGAGACCTTCGACATCGTGGGCTGGAACTGCTCGTACACCGGCCAGCCCATCACCGCGGCCGAGATGCACGAGTGGGCCGACGCCACCGTCGCCCGCATCCTGGCGCTCGGCCCGCGCCGCGTGCTGGAGATCGGCGTGGGAACGGGGCTCCTCCTCTTCCGCATCGCCCCCGACGCCGAGTCGTACACGGGGACCGACGTCTCCGCGCAGGTGCTGGAGACGCTGCGCGGCCGCATCGCCCGCAACGAGGAGGGGATGCACCTTCCCCCCGTGACCCTGCTGCACCGCGAGGCGGCCGACTTCTCGGGGCTGGAGCCGCGCGCCTTCGACACGGCGATCCTCAACTCCGTCTCGCAGTACTTCCCCGGCGCGGAGTACCTGGCGCGCGTCGTCCAGGGCGTCGCCGAGGCGCTGGGGGATGGGGGATCGTTCTTCATCGGCGACGTGCGCGCGCTCCCCACCCTCCCCGCCTTCCGCGCCGCGGTCGAGCTGGGTCGCGCGGATGCGGACGAGCCCGCGCACGACGTCCTCCGCCGCGCCCGCCACGCCGCGGACGAGGAAGAGGAGCTGGTGGTCGATCCCGATTTCTTCGCCGCCGTGGCCGCCACCATCGGCCGCGGCGCGCGCGCGGAGGCGCGGGTGAAGCGAGGGCGCCACCACAACGAGCTCACGCGCCACCGCTACGACGTCGTCCTCACCGTCGCCCGCGGCGACGCGCCCGCCGCCGCGCCGTCCATCGACTGGCGCGCGGACGGGCTCTCGCTCGACTCGCTGCGGGCGCGGCTGGCGGCCGACGCGGCTCCGCTCGCCGTGCTCGGCATCCCCGACGCGCGGGTGGAAGCCGAGCTGCGCGTGCTGGAGCTTCTCCAGTCGCCCCAATGCCCGGGGACGGCGGGCGAGGTGTGCGCCGCCGTCGCCTCCGCCCCCGTCAGCGCCGTCGACCCCGAGGCGCTGTGGGCGCTGGGCGACGAGCTGGGGATGGAGGTGGAGATCCGCCCCACCGGCCGCGAGGCGCCGGGGCACGTGGACGCGCTCTTCCGCCGCCCGGACGTCGACGCCGCCTTCCCCCCGCGCGCGCTCCCCGCTCTCGCGCTCGACGGGCTGGCGAACGATCCCGCGCGGGGGACGGAGCTGCGCACGCTGGCGCCGCGGGTGCGCGAGTGGCTGCAGGAGCGCCTTCCCGAGCACCTGGTCCCCTCCGCGGTGGTCGTACTGGACGCGCTCCCGCTCACCCCGAACGGAAAGGTGGACCGCCGCGCGCTGCCGGACCCGGACCCGTCCGCCCCCGCGCAGGACGAAAAGGACGAGACTCCGCTCACCCCGACCGAGGAGCTGCTGGCGGGGATCTGGCGCGAGGTGCTGGGGGCCGAGCGCGTCGGTCCGGGCGATGATTTCTTCGCGCTGGGCGGCCACTCGCTGCTGGCCATGCGCCTGGTCTCCCGCGCCCGCGCGCTCTTCGAGGCCGACGTGCCGGTGCGCGCGGTGTTCGAGGCGCCCACGCTGCGCGCGCTGGCGCTGCGCATCGATGCGCTCCGCGGCGGGGCGGAGACGGCGCCGCCGCTGGTCCCGCTGGAGGGCGACGGACCCGCGCCGCTGTCGTTCGGGCAGGAGCGCGTCTGGCTGACGGACCGGCTGGCGGCGGGGGAGATGGCGTACGCCGTCGTCTCCGTCCAGGAGTTCCCCGAGGACGCGGACGCCGCGGTGCTCTCCCGCGCGCTGGACGAGGTCGCGCGCCGGCATCCGCCGCTGCGCACCGTCTTCCGCACGGCCGAATCCGGCCCGGTGCAGGAGGCGCTTCCGCCGTCCTCCATCCCCCTCCCCGTGCAGGACCTGCGGGAGATGGGGGAGGCGGAGCGCGACGCCGCCGTCATGGCCGCGTACCGCGACGAGAGCGTGACGCCGTTCGACCTGGAGCGCGGCCCCATCGTCCGCGCGCGGCTCCTGCGCGTTCCGGGCGAGGCGCGGCTGGTGGTCTCCATCCACCACATCGTCTCCGACGGCTGGTCGATGGCGGTGCTGCACCGCGAGATGCGCGCGCTGTACGCCGCCTTTTCGCGCGGCCTCCCGTCCCCCCTCCCCGAGCTGCCGGTGCGCTACGCGGACTGGGCGGCGTGGCAGCGGCGGTGGATGGCCGAAGGGGGGATGGACGAGCAGACCGGGTTCTGGTCGCGCGCGCTGGCCGGCGCCCCGCCCGCGATCGACCTCCCCGCCGACCGGCCGCGCGTGGGCTCGCGCGGGTTCGAGGGCGCGGACCGCTGGTTCCGCATCCCCCCCGCCACGGCGCGGGCGGCGCGGGCGCTGGCCCAGCGCGAGGGCGCCACCCTCTTCATGGTTCTCCTGGCCAGCGTGGACGTGCTGCTGGCGCGCGTCTGCGGCACCGACGACGTGGTGGTGGGCACGCCGGTGGCCGGGCGCACGCGTCCCGAGACGGAGGGGCTGATCGGCTTCTTCGTGAACATGCTGCCGCTGCGCGCCGACCTTTCCGGCCAGCCCAGCTTCCGCGAGGTGGTGGCGCGCGTGCGCCGCGGCGCGCTGGACGCGTACGCGCACCAGGACGTGCCCTTCCAGATGCTGGTGGACGCGCTGGGCGTGGAGCGCACGCTGCGCCACTCGCCCATCTTCCAGGTCTCGTTCGCGCTGCAGACGCGCGGCATCGAGGACGCCCCGGCGCTGGAGGACGACGACGATCCGTCCGGCTTCCCCACCGACCCCGCGCCCTTCTCCACCGAGTTCGAGCTCGGGATCGACGTGCGCGAGACGGGCGAGGCGCTGCTGGTGCGCGCCTCGTACAGCACGGGGCGGTTCGACGACGAGACGGCGCTGCGCCTGGTGCAGCGCTGGGAGCGCCTGCTCGCCGCGCTGCTGGCCGACCCCGCCGCCCCCGTGCACGCGCACGACGTGCTGGACGACGCCGAGCGCCGCGCCCTCCTCGCCGCGCCGTCGGGGGAGATCGAGGGAGATGAGGATACGCTCGCCACGCGCTTCCTCCGCGTCGCGGCGGAGCGGGCCGACGCGCCGGCCGTCGTCTACGGCGGCGAGACGCTGAGCTACGCGGACGTCGCGGACCGCGCGGGACGCCTGGCCGCGTATCTCCGCGAGCGCGGGGTGCGGCCGGAGTCGCGGGTGGCGGTGGTGCTGGAGCGGGGGATGGAGCTGCCCGTCGCCCTGCTCGGCATCCTCGGCGCGGGCGGCGCGTTCGTGTGCATCGATCCCGCGTACCCGGCGGAGCGGATCGCGTGGATGCTGGAGGATTCGGGCGCCGTCGCGGTCGTCACGCACTCGCGCCATCTCCCCGCGCTCCCGGCGACGGTCCCCGTCATCGCGCTGGACGTGGAGCGGGACGCGATCGCGTCGGCATCTCCCGCGTTCTCGGGGGATGTGGATGCGGCGAACGCGGCGTACGTCGTCTACACCTCGGGATCGACGGGGCAGCCGAAGGGCGTGGTCGTCACCCACCGCGCGGTGCTGGGCTACGCGCGGGCGGCGGTGCGGCGCCACGGCTTCCGCGCGGACGACCGGATGCTGCAGCAGGCCTCGCCCAGCTTCGACGCGTCGGTGCTGGAGATGTTCGGCGCGTGGGAGGCCGGCGCCGCCGTCGTCGTGGCGCCGCCGGGGCCGCTGGCGCCCGCGGAGCTGGCGCGGCTGGTCGCGGCGGGCGGCGTGACGCTGATGGCTATCACCGCCGCCGTCTGGCACGAGTGGGTGCGCGAGCTGGAGGCCGGCGGCGCGCCCGTTCCCCCCGCGCTGCGGCTGGTGATGGTGGGCGGCGAGCGGATGCACCCCGCCGCGGCCGCCGCCTGGCTGCGGCACAGTGGCGCGACGCTGCAGAACCTGTACGGCGTCAGCGAGTGCACCGTCACCTCCACCGCCCACGACGTGCGCGCGGAGGACGGCGCCGCGCCGGAGGTCCCCGTCGGCGGGCCGATCGCGGGCACGCGGCTGTACGTGCTGGACGCGCGGCTGCGCCCCGCTCCCCCGGGCACGCCGGGCGAGCTGTGGATCGCGGGCGCCGGGCTGGCGCGCGGCTACCACGGCCGCCCCGCGCTGACCGCCGAGCGCTTCACGCCGGACCCGCTCGCCGCCGAGCCCGGCGCGCGGATGTACCGCACGGGCGACCGGGCGAGGTGGAAAGAAAGTGCGAAAGTGCGTGAGTGCGGAAGTGCGTCCTCCGCGCACGATGGACGCACTTCCGCACTTCCGCACTCTCGCACTTTCGCACTGGAGTATCTCGGTCGCACCGACCGCCAGCTGAAAGTCCGCGGCGTGCGCGTGGAGCCGGGGGAGATCGAGGAAGCCCTGCGCGCGCACCCCGCCGTGGCCGACGCCGCGGTGGACGTGCGCGGCACGCCGGCGCGCGTGGTGGCCTGGGTGGTGCCCGCCGGGGACGAGGCGCCCACCGCGGCGGCGCTGCGCGGCTGGCTGGCGGCGCGCCTCCCGGCGCACCTCCTTCCCGCGGCCATCGCCCAGGTGCCGCGGCTGCCGCTGAACGCCAGCGGCAAGGTGGACCGCGCCGCGCTCGCCGAGCCGGCCGGCGACGAGCGCACCGGCACCGCGCCGGCCACGCCGACGGAACTGGTGCTGGCGGAGATCTGGGGCGAGCTGCTGGGGCGCGGCGCCGTGCACGCCGACGACGACTTCTTCCTGGCCGGCGGCCACTCGCTGCTGGCCATGACGCTGGTCACGCACGTCCGCCAGCGGCTGGGCGTGCAGCTGCTGCTGGCCGAGGTCTTCGAGCACCCGCTCCTGGCCGACCTGGCCGCGCACGTCGACGCGCTCCCGCGCCTGGCCGACGAGGCCGCGCCCGAGCGCCTGCGCGAGGGCGACGCGCCGCTCTCGTTCGCGCAGGAGCGGCTCTGGTTCATCGACCGGATGGACCCCGGGACGCCCGTCTACAACCTTCCCCACCCCGTGCGCCTGCGCGGCGCGCTGGACCTGGACGCGCTGCTCGGCGCGCTGCGCGAGATGGTGCGCCGCCACGCCGTGCTCCGCACCCGCTTCGCAGTGGCCGACGGGCACGCGGTGCAGCGCGTGGAATCTCCCGACACCTTCCAGCCCGGGGTGGACGACCTGTCCGCGCTGGCGCCGGAAGAGCGCGAGGCAGAGCTCGCGCGGGTGAACGACGACTGGTGCTGGGCGCCGTTCGACCTGGAGCGCGGCCCGCTCTTCCGCGCGCGGGTGCTGCGGCTGGCGGCCGACGACCACGCGCTCCTGGTCGCCATGCACCACGCCGTGTCCGACGGGTGGAGCATGGGCGTGTTCCGCCACGAGCTGCTGGCGCTGTACGAGGCCTTCCGGCGCGGTGAGCCGTCCCCGCTGGCCGAGCTCCCGCTCACCTACGCCGAGTTCGCGGTGTGGCAGCGCTCGCGCATGGCGGGCGGCGAGCTGGAGCGGCAGCTGGCGTGGTGGCGCGACGCGCTCTCGGGCGCGCCGCCGGTGCTGGAGCTGCCCACCGACCGCCCCCGCGCCGCGCGCCCCAGCCAGCGCGGCGGCACCGTCACCTTCGCCGTTCCCGCGCGCGTGGCGGGGGCGCTGCGGGCGCTGGCGCACGGCGAGCGCGCCACGCTGTTCATGGTGCTGCTGGCCGCATGGGACGTGCTGATGTCGCGCTGGAGCGGACAGACGGATCTCGTCGTCGGCACCCCGGTCGCGGGCCGCACGCACCGCGACACGGAGGGGCTGATCGGCTTCTTCTCCAACATCCTCCCGCTCCGCGCCGACCTTTCCGGCGGCCCCGCCTTCCGCGCGCTGGTGGGCCAGGTGCGCGACTTCGCCATGGGCGCGTTCGCGCACCAGGAGGCGTCGTTCGAGAAGATCGTGGAGGAGCTGGTGCCCGACCGCGTGCTGAACCACGCGCCGCTGGTGCAGGTCCTCTTCCAGCTCCTCAACACGCCGGAGAAGAAGTCGGAGCTGGGCGATCTGGAGATCGACTACATCGAGGTGGAGACCCGCGCCGCACGGGTCGACATGACCACGGGGCTGGTGGAGATGGAGGACGGCTCCCTCCGCGGCGCCATCGAGTACGCCACCGACCTCTTCGATCCGGACACCGTCGAGCGCCTGGCCGCCCGCTTCGTCGCGCTCCTCCGCGCGGCGGCGGCCACGCCCGACGCCTCCGTCGCCGCGCTCCCGCTCCTCTCCGCCGAGGAGCGAGGCGAGGTGCTGGCGCTCGGCGCGGCGGCCGCGTCGTTCCCGGTGGCCGAGACGCTGCACGGCCGCTTCGCCGCGCGCGCCGCCGAGGCGCCGGACGCGCCCGCGCTGACTTTCGAGGGGGCGACGATCTCGTACGCGGAGCTGGACGCGCGCGCCAACCGCCTCGCCAACCACCTCCGCGCGACCGGCGTCGGCCCCGAGTCGCTCGTCGGCCTCTGCGTCGAGCGGTCGCTGGAGACGGTCATCGGCATCCTCGCCATCCTCAAGGCGGGCGGCGGCTATCTCCCCCTCGATCCCGCGTACCCGGCGGACCGGCTCGCGTACATGCTGGACGATTCGGGGGCGGAGATCGTCGTCACCACGGCCGAGCTCGCCGAGCGCATCCCCGCCGAGGGGCGGCGGCTGGTGCGGCTGGACGCGGACGCGGGCGTCATCGCCTCCGCATCTCCCGAATCCCCTGAAGTCGAGCTTTCGGCGGACGCGCTGGCGTACGTCATCTACACCTCCGGCTCCACCGGGCGGCCCAAGGGCGTGCAGGTGACGCACGGCAACGCGCTGCGCCTGTTCGACGCGACCGACGGCTGGTTCCGCTTCGGCGCGGGCGACGTGTGGACGCTCTTCCACTCGTACGCCTTCGACTTCTCGGTCTGGGAGATCTGGGGCGCGCTGCTGTACGGCGGCCGCGTCGTGGTCGTCCCCTTCTACGTCTCGCGCAGCCCGGAAGCGTTCCTGCGGCTGCTGGCGGACGAGCGGGTGACGGTGCTGAGCCAGACGCCGGGCGCCTTCCGCCAGCTCATCCGCGCGGACGAGGAGGCGGGGACGCCGGAGCTCGCGCTGCGCGAGGTCGTCTTCGGCGGCGAGGCGCTGGACCCGGCCACGCTGCGCGGCTGGGTGGAGCGGCGGGGGATCGATACGCCGCGGCTGGTGAACATGTACGGCATCACCGAGACGACCGTGCACGTCACCTTCCGCGTGGTCACGGAGGACGACGTGCGGACCGGCGGCGTGAGCCCCATCGGCGTGCAGATCCCCGACCTCTCCGTCCACGTCCTCGACCCGCGCGGCGAGCCCGTCCCCCTGGGCGTCCCCGGCGAGATGCACGTCGGCGGCGCCGGCGTGGCGCGCGGCTACCTGGGCCGCCCCTCGCTCACCGCCCAGCGCTTCATCCCCGACCCGTTCTCCGGCATTCCGGGCGCGCGTCTGTATCGCAGCGGCGACCGGGCTCGGTGGACAGAGGTGGGAGAGTACGAAAGTGCGAGAGTGCGAGAGTGGAACGGCACCGGCGCACCGGCACTCGAGCGTCCGACGCTCGCGCAGCCGGATGCAGGCCGCGCCGATTCCGTCCCTCCCCCAGGCAGTTTTGGGGGAGGGACAGGCGAGGAACGAGCCAGGGAGCGGGCCCGCGGGGGCGCGGAATCGCACCGGGATTCGTCCCGCGACGAGGCCACTTTCGCACTCACGCACTCACGCACTTCGGTTCGTCGCACTTTCGCACTTCAGTACCTGGGCCGCATCGACGACCAGGTAAAGATCCGCGGCTTCCGCATCGAGCTGGGCGAAATCGAGTCGGTGCTGCGCGCCCACCCCGCCGTCCGCGAGGCCGTGGTCCTCGCGCGGGGCGAGGGCGACGAGAAGCGCCTCGTCGCCTGGACGGTCGCGGAGGGGGATGCGCCCTCCGCCGCCGAGCTGCGCGAGCACGCGCTGGAGCGCCTGCCGGAGTAC
The DNA here is from genome assembly GCF_035474595.1 of Longimicrobium sp. Classification (NCBI taxonomy): domain Bacteria; kingdom Pseudomonadati; phylum Gemmatimonadota; class Longimicrobiia; order Longimicrobiales; family Longimicrobiaceae; genus Longimicrobium; species Longimicrobium sp. Next base: position 11,904 of record NZ_DATIND010000065.1, on the reverse strand, counting down.
ATGGTGCCCTCGGCGTTCGTGGCGCTGGACGCGCTCCCGCTCACCCGCAACGGCAAGGTCGACCGCCGCGCGCTCCCCGACCCCGCCACCGACGCGTCGGGCGACTACGTGCCGCCGCGCACGCAGACGGAAGAGGTGCTGGCCAGCGTCTGGGCCGAGCTGCTGGGCGTGGAGCGCGTGGGGGCGGACGATGGGTTCTTCGCGCTGGGCGGGCACTCGCTGCTGGCCACGCGCGTCGTGTCCCGCGTCCGCGAGGCGTTCGGGGTGGAACTGCCGCTCCGCGCCACCTTCGAGCAGCCCACGCTCTCCGCGCTGGCCGCCGAGATCGACCGCCTCCTGCGCGCCGACGGTGGCACCGACGCCCCGCCGATCGTCGCGACGGCGCGGGATGGAGATGCGCCGCTGTCGTTCGCGCAGGAGCGGATGTGGTTCGTGGACCGGCTGGAGCCCGGCTCGTCCATCTACCACATGCCGTTCACCTTCCGCGTCCGCGGCGCGCTGGACACCGACGCCTTCCGCCGCGCCCTGGACGAGCTGGTCGCCCGCCACGAGTCGCTGCGCACCAGCTTCCCCCTGGTCGACGGCACCCCGGTCCAGCGCGTCCACGCGCCCCGGCCGGCGGACTTCGTGGTGCACGACCTCAGCGGCCCGAGGGCGAATGAATTCGCGGCAACAACTGCACAAAGTCCCTTCGGGACTGCGGCCTTGCCCTCCCGCCACGAGTCCGCATCCCAGTGGGACAAAAAGGACAAGATCGGCGGCGATGAATCTTCCCCCGCCGGCGATGGTGCCTCGCGAGTCCGCGAAGGCGGACTTCGGGCCGTTGTAGCCGCGAATTCATTCGCCCTTGCTGAGGCGGTCGAGCCGGGTGCCCCTGGTGAGCCGGTTAAGCCCGGCTCCCTCGCGAGCGAGGCCGACGCCGACATCATCGCCCGCGACGCGGCCGAGCGCGCCTTCGACGTCGAGAACGGGCCGCTCTTCCGCGCGGTGCTGGTGCGGACGGCGGAGGACGAGCATCTCCTCGTCCTCAATCTCCATCACCTGATCAGCGACGGGTGGTCGTACGGCGTGCTGGCGCGCGAGCTGGCGGCGCTGTACGGCGCCTTCCGGCGCGGCGAGCCGTCGCCGCTGGCGCCGCTCCCCATCCAGTACGCGGACTTCGCGGCGTGGCAGCGCCAGTGGCTGCAGGGCGAGGTGCTGGACGCGCAGCTCGGCTACTGGCGCCGCAAGCTGGCCGGCGCCCCGCCGCGCCTGGAGCTGCCGACGGACCTCCCCCGCCCCGCCGTCCAGCGCCACCGCGGCAGGCTGGAGCAGCTGGAGATCCCCGCCGATGCGGCCGACGCGATCGCCGCGCTCACGCGGCACGAGGGCGCCACGCTGTTCATGACGCTGCTGGCCGCGTGGAGCGTGGTGCTCGCGCGGTGGGCGGGGCAGGACGACGTCGTGGTCGGCACCCCCATCGCCGGTCGCAACCGCGGCGAGACCGAGCCGCTGGTCGGCCTCTTCCTCAACTCGCTGGCGCTGCGGACGGACCTGGGGGGCGATCCCACCTTCCGCGAGCTCCTGCACCGCGTGCGCGAAACCACGCTGGAGGCGTACGCGCACCAGGACGTGCCCTTCGAGCGCATCCTGGAGGACCTGCACCCCGAGCGCAGCCTGGCGCACGCGCCGGTGTTCCAGGTGATGCTGAACCTGGCCAACTTCGGCGACGCCGAGCTGGCCCTCCCCGGCGTCGACGTCGAGCCCGCGATGGGCACGGCGGAGGTCGGCAGCAAGTTCGACCTCACGCTGTACGCGGCGGAGTGGAACGGCTCCCTCGTCTTCTCCCTGGTCTACGACGCGGAGCTGTTCGCCGCGGAGCGGATGCGGGAGATGCTGGCGCAGCTCGGCTCCGTCCTCCGCCAGGCCGCCGCCGCGCCGGAGCGCCCCGTCTCCGCCCTCTCCCTGCTGACGGACGAGGCGCGCGCGGCGCTCCCCGACCCCGCCGCGCCGCTCTCCGCCGAGTGGCGCGGAAGCGTCCCCGCGCTCTTCGCGGCGCACGCGCAGGCGACGCCGGACGCGCTCGCCGCCGCCGACCCGCGCGAGCGGTGGACGTATGCCGAGCTGGACAAGGCCACCAGCCGCATCGCCCGCGCGCTCGCCGAGTCCGGCGTCGCGCCGGGGGATGTGGTCGCCATCTGGGGCCACCGCTCCGCCGCGCTGGTCCGCGCGCTCGTCGCCACGCTGAAGACCGGCGCCGCCTTCCTGGTGCTGGACCCCGCGTACCCGCCGGCCCGTCTGGCCGCGTACTGCCGCGCCGCCGCGCCGAAGGCTTTTCTGCGCGTGGCCGCCGCCGGCCCCGTCCCCGACGCCGTGGCCGACGCGCTGGACGACACCGTGCGCCGCGCCATCACGCTGGGCGAAAAGGCCGAGCGCGACGGGCTCTTCGGCGTCCCCGCCGAGGCGCCACAGGTGGAGATCGGGCCCGATTCGCTCGCCTACCTCTCCTTCACGTCCGGAACGACGGGCGAGCCCAAGGCCGTGATGGGGCGCCACGGCTCGCTCACGCACTTCACCCCGTGGCTGGCGGAGACCTTCGGCCTGGGCGCCGCCGACCGCTTCTCCATGCTGAGCGGTCTGGCGCACGACCCGCTGCACCGCGACGTCTTCACCCCGCTGCAGCTCGGCGCCTCCGTCGTCGCCCCCGTCCCGGAATCCGTCGGCGAGCCGGGATATCTCGCCGCGTGGATGCGCGAGGCCGGGATCACCATCGCCCACCTGACGCCGGCGATGGGGCAGCTGCTGGGCTCCGCCGATGCCGCCGAGCCCATCTCCACCCTCCGCCGCGCCTTCTTCGTGGGCGACGTGCTCACGCGCACCGACGTCGCCCGTCTCCACGCGCTGGCGCCGGGGCTGGAGGTCATCAACTACTACGGGTCGACGGAGACGCAGCGCGCCGTCTCCTTCTTCCCCGTCCCCCGACCCGCCTCGCTCCTGCCCAAGGAGACGGTCCCCGCCGGGATCGGGCTCCCGGACGTGCAGCTCGTCGTCCGCAACCCGGCGGGCGCGCTGGCCGGCGTGGGCGAGGTGGGCGAGATCTGGATGCGCAGCCCGCACATCGCCCTGGGCTACCTGGGCGACGAGGAGATGACGGGGGACCGGTTCGCCGCCAACCCCTGGACCGGCGACGCGGCGGACCGCATGTACCGCACGGGCGATCTGGGCCGATACCGCGCCGACGGCGTGGTGGAGATCGCCGGGCGCGCCGACCGCCAGGTGAAGGTGCGCGGCTTCCGCATCGAGCCGGGAGAGATCGAGGCGGTGCTCCGCGCCCATCCCGCCGTCGCCGACGCCGCCGTCCTGGCCCGCGGCGAGGGAGACGCGCGCCGCCTGGTGGCGTGGATCGTCTCGCGGGACAAAACGGACAACGGGCTGGACACCTCCGTGCTCCGCGCCTACCTGGCCGCGTCGGTGCCGGAGTGGATGGTCCCCGCCGCCTTCGTCTTCATCCCCGCGCTCCCGCTGACGCCCAACGGCAAGCTGGACCGCGCCGCGCTCCCCGACCCGGAGCTCGCGGCCGAGACGTACGTCGCCCCGCGCACGGAGACGGAGCGCGCGCTGGCGGCCATCTGGGCCGAACTGCTGGACGCGGAGCAGGTGGGCGCCGAGGACAACTTCTTCCACCTGGGCGGCCACTCGCTGCTGGCCACGCGCCTGGCCGCGCGCGTCCGCGCCGCCTTCGAGGTGGACCTCCCGCTCCGCGCGCTCTTCGAGCACCCCACCGTCGCCGCGCTGGCCGCGGACATCGACGCGCGCAAGCCGAAGCGCGAGGAAGCGCACTCACGCACTCACGCACTTCCGCACTCCCGCACTTCGGGCGAAGCCGAGAAAATCTACCCGGTCACCTTCGCCCAGCAGCGCCTCTGGCTGCTGGACCAGCTGGAGCCCGGCAACCCGGCGTACAACCTGGCCGGCGGCGTGCGCCTCCGCGGCGCGCTCGACGTCCCCGCGCTGGAGCGCGCGGTGGGCGAGGTCGTCCGCCGCCACGAGACGCTGCGCACCCGCATCGACACGCACGGCGACGAGCCGGTGCAGGTCGTGTCGCCGCCGGCCGATCTCCATCTCCCCATCGTCGACCTTCCCGGCGCGGACGACGCGGCGCTGGCGGAGCTGCTGGGCGAAGAGGGCGCGCGGCCGATGGACCTGGCGCGCGGGCCGCTCTTCCGCGCGTGGCTGGTGCGCGCGGGGGCCGAGGACCACACGCTGATGTGGCAGGTGCACCACGCGGTCAGCGACGGCTGGTCCACCGGCGTGCTGGTCGGCGAGATGGCGGCGCTGTACGAGGCGTTCGCGGCCGGAAAGCCGTCGCCGCTCCCGCCGCTCCCCACGCAGTACGGCGAGCACGCCGCCCGCGAGCGCGAGCGCCTGTCCGGCGACGCGCTGGACCGCGAGGTCGGCTGGTGGAAGCGGACGCTCGGCGGCGCGCCCGCGCTGCTGGAGCTGCCGACCGACCGGCCGCGCCCGCCGGTGCAGAGCTACCGCGGCGGCTCCATCCAGTTCTCCCTTCCCGCCGGCATGGCGGCGCGCATCGACTCCGTCGCCCGCCGCGAGGCGGTGACGCCGTTCATGATCGTCCTCGCCGCCTTCGACGCCGTCCTCGCGCGCTGGTCCGGGCAGACCGACGTGGTCGTCGGCACCCCCATCGCCGGGCGCGCGACGGTGGAGGTGGAGCCGCTGGTCGGCTTCTTCGCCAACACGCTGGCGCTGCGCGCGGACCTGTCGGGCGACCCCGCCTTCCGCGAGCTGCTGGGCCGCACCCGCGAGGCTGCGTTCGGCGCCTTCGAGCACCCCGCGCTGCCGTTCGAGCGGCTGGTGGAGGAGCTGGCGCCGGAGCGCAGCCTGGGGCACGGGCCCGTCTTCCAGGTGATGCTCGCGTGGCAGAACCTTCCCGGCGGCGGCGGCAGCGGCTTCGGCGGGCTGGATGTGTCGATGGTGATGCGGGAGATGCAGGCCGCCAAGTTCGACCTCTCCCTCGCGCTCTTCCCGCACGGCGAGGGCGTGGAGGGGATGGCCGAGTTCGCCACCGACCTGTTCGACGTGGAGACGGTGGAGCGCCTCGTCCGCCAGCTCGGCACCCTGCTCGACGCCGCGCTGGCGAGGCCGGAGACGCGCCTCTCCGCGCTCCCGCTGCTGCGCCCCGAGGAGCGCGCCTCGCTCCTCCGCCTCTCCGCCGGCCCGGCCGTCGACCGCGCGCCGGGGCTGACGCTGCACGGGATGTTCGAGGCGCAGGCCACGCGCACCCCGGACGCGGTCGCGGTGACGTTCGAGGGAGATTCGCTGACCTACGCGGAGATGGATGGCCGCGCCAACCAGCTCGCGCACCTTCTCCGCGCCCGCGGCATCGGCGTGGAGACGCCCGTCGCGGTGGTGATGGAGCGCTCGCTGGAGATGGTGGTCGCCCTCTACGGCGTGCTGAAGGCGGGCGCCTTCTACATCCCCGTGGAGCCCGAGCACCCGGCCGAGCGCGTGGCGTGGATGCTGGAGGACAGCGCCGCCCGCCTCGTCCTCACGCAACGGCGGTGGACGGCGAATCTCCCCGCGTCCGCGGCGACGGTCGCGCTGGACGACGCGGGCGTGCTGGACGCCTTCCCCTCATCTCCCGTGGATGTCGATGCGGATCCCGGCGCGCTGGCGTACGTCATCTACACCTCCGGCTCGACCGGCAAGCCGAAAGGCGCGGGGAACGCGCACCGCGGCGTGGTGAACCGCGTGCTGTGGATGCAGGAGACGTTCGGGCTGGACGAGAGAGACGTGGTGCTGCAGAAGACGCCGTTCGGCTTCGACGTCTCGGTGTGGGAGTTCTTCTGGCCGCTGATGGCGGGCGCGCGCCTGGCCGTGGCCGCGCCGGGCGCCCACCGCGAGCCGCGCCTCCTCAGCGACGCCATCCGCCGCGAGGGGGTGACGACGCTGCACTTCGTCCCCTCCATGCTGCAGCTCTGGGTCGACGATGCATCGGCGGCGAGCTGCACGACGCTCCGCCGCGTGATGAGCAGCGGCGAGGCGCTTCCCGCCGACCTGCGCGACCGCTTCTTCGCGCGGCTCCCGGGCGTGGAGCTGCACAACCTGTATGGCCCCACCGAGGCCGCGGTCGACGTCACCTGGCACCCCTGCGCGCCGGGCGAGGGCGGCTCCGTCCCCATCGGCCGCCCCATCGCCAACACCCGCATCCACGTCCTCGACGCGGCGGGCAACCTGGCGCCTGTGGGCGTCCCCGGCGAGCTGTGCATCGCGGGGGTGCAGGTGGCGCGCGGCTATCGCGGCCGCCCGTCGCTCACCGCCGAGCGCTTCGTCCCCGACCCGTTCTCGCGCACTCCCGGCGCGCGCATGTATCGCACGGGAGACCGGGCGCGGTGGAGAAGTGCGGAAGTGCGGGAGTGCGGAAGTGCGCTGGATCCGCGCGAATCCCGACGCACTCACGCACTCACGCACTCACGCACTGCGGTTCTCGAGTACCTGGGCCGCCTGGACTTCCAGGTGAAGCTCCGCGGGCTGCGCATCGAGCCGGGCGAGATTGAGGCCGCGCTCACCACCGAGCCCGCCGTGCGCGAGGCCGTGGTGGCCGTGCGTCCGGGTCCTACGGGCGATCCGCGCCTCGTCGCCTGGGTGGTCGCGGCGGAAGGACGCAGGATCGACGCGGAGGCGCTGAGGGACGCGCTGGGGCGGCGGCTGCCGCAGCACATGGTTCCCGCCGCGTTCGTGGAGATGCCCGCGCTCCCGCTGACCGCGAGCGGGAAGGTCGATCGCAAGGCGCTCCCCGATCCCGACGCCGAGGCCGCGCGCTTCGTCGCCCCGCGCACGCAGGTCGAGGAGGTGCTGGCGGGGATCTGGAGCGAGGTCCTGCACCGCGACCGCATCGGCGCCGGCGACGACTTCTTCGCGCTCGGCGGGCACTCGCTGCTCGCCACGCTCGTCGTCTCCCGCGTCCGCGACCGGCTGCGCGTGGAGCTTCCGCTGCGCGCCATCTTCGAATCTCCCAGACTGGCCGCGATGGCGACGGCGGTGGAATCGCGGATGCGCGACGGCGACGCGCCCGACGTCCCGCCGGTGGAGCATGGGGAGGGGAACGACTTCCCGCTCTCGTTCGCGCAGGAGCGGATGTGGTTCCTGGACCGGCTGGAGCCCGGCGCCACCACCTACAACATGAGCGTGGCGATGCGGCTCCGCGGCGCGCTGGACGCCGATGCGCTGGCCCGCGCGCTCGCCGAGGTCGTCCGCCGCCACGAGCCGCTGCGCACCGTCTTCGCCGAGCGCGACGGGCACCCGGTGCAGCACGTGCTGGATGCGGATTTCCATCTCCCGTCCGAGGATCTGTCGGGCGAAGACGACATCGCGGCGGCGCTGGACCGGCGCGTGGCGGAGTTCACCGGGCAGCCGTTCGACCTGGCCCGCGAGACGCTCTTCCGCGCGCTCCTGCTGCGCCTGGGCGACGGCGACCACGCGCTGCTCACGCTCACGCACCACGCCGCCAGCGACGGCTGGTCGCAGGGGATCTTCTTCCGCGAGATGGCGGCGGTCTACAGGGCCTTCGCCCAGGGGCGGCCGTCGCCGCTGGCCGAGCTGCCGGTGCGCTACGCCGACCACGCGGTGTGGCAGCGGCGCTGGCTGGCGGGCGAGGTGCTGGAGCGGCAGGTGGCGTGGTGGCGCGAGCGGCTGACCGGTGCCCCGGCGCTCCTGCAGCTGCCGGCGGACCATCCCCGCCCCGCGCTGCAGAGCTACCGCGGCGCGCAGCACGTCTTCGCGCTCACGCCGGAAACGGCCGACGCGGTGCACGCGCTGGCGCGGGCCGAGGGCGCCACGCCCTTCATGGTGCTGCTGGCCGCGTACCAGGCCGTGCTCGCGCGCTGGTCCGGGCAGGACGACGTGGTGGTCGGCACCCCGGTCGCCGGGCGCACCCGCCGCGAGACCGAGGGGCTGATGGGGCTCTTCGTCAACACCCTCGCCCTGCGCGGCGATCTGGGCGGCGACCCGGCATTCCGCGAGCTGCTGGGCCGCGTGCGCGAGACCACGCTGGGCGCGTACGCCCACCAGGAGCTCCCCTTCGAGCGGCTGGTGGAGGAGCTGCACCCAGAGCGCAGCCTGGGGCACGCGCCCGTCTTCCAGGCGATGTTCGTCCTGCAGAACGCGCCCACGGGCCACGCCGAGCTGCACGGGCTGGAAGTCTCCAGCATCCCCCGCGAGGCGGGCGCCGCGCACGTGGACCTCACGCTGATGCTCGAGGCCGCCACCGGCGGCGGCCTGTACGGCACGCTCGACTACGCCACCGACCTATTCCGCGCGGAAACGGCCGAGCGCTTCGCCGCGCACTTCGCCACTCTGCTCGCGGCCGCGCTCCGCGATCCGTCCGCCCCCGTCTCCGCCCTGCCGCTGCTGGGTGACGGCGAGCGCGAGGAGATGCTTCGCCTCGCCGCCGGCCCCGCCACGCCGTTCGACGCCACGCGCACCGTCGCCCACCGCTTCGCCGAGCGCGCGCGGGAAACGCCGGAGGCCGTCGCGATCGACCTGCAGGGGCGCACGCTGACGTACGCCGTGCTGGACCGGCTCACCAGCCGCGCCGCGCGCCTCCTCCGCGCGCGCGGCATCGGCCCGGAAACATCGGTGGCGATGGTGATGGAGCGCTCGCTCGAAAGCGTCCTCGCCTTCGTGGCCACGCTGAAGGCCGGCGCCTTCCTCGTCCCCATCGACCCCGAATTCCCCGCCGAGCGCATCGCGTGGATGCTGGAGGATTCCGGCGCGCGGCTCATTCTCACGCAGGAGCGGTGGATGGATCGCCTTCCGTCCGGCATCGACGCCCTCGCGCTCGACACCCCCGGCGCGCTGGAAGATTTCGATTCCACGGCGATGGAGATGGAGATCGCCCCCGAATCGCTCGCGTACGTCATCTACACGTCGGGATCGACCGGAAAGCCCAAGGGGGTCGCCGTCCCCCACGCCGCGCTGTCGTGCTACGCGGACTCCGCGGGCGCGCAGTTCGCCGTCACCACCGCGGACCGCGTCCTCCACCGCACGCCCTCCGCGTTCGACCCCGCGGTAAGCGAGATCTGGCTCGCGCTCGCCGCGGGCGCCGCGCTCGTCGTCGCCCCCCCGGGCGCGCACGCCGACCCCGCCGCGCTCGCCCGCGAGATCGCCGAGCGCGGGGCGACGGTGATCGACGTCGTCCCCACCCTCCTCGCCGCGCTGCTCGACGAGCCGGCGATGGCGGGTTGCGGCGCGCTCCGCCTGGTCTTCTGCGGCGGCGAGGCGCTGCCGCCCGCGCTCGCCCGCCGCGCCGCCGAGATCCTCCCGCACGCGCGGCTGGTGAACGCGTACGGTCCGACGGAGACCACCATCACCGCGACGGCGCAATTCGTCGACACGGCGGCCGACGTCATCCCCATCGGCCCGCCCGCACCCAACGTGCGCGCGTACGTGCTCGACCCGCGCGGCGCCCCGTCCCCGCTCGGCGTCCCCGGCGAGCTGGCCGTCGGCGGCGCGCAGGTGGCCCGCGGCTACTGGCGCCGCCCCGCGCTCACCGCCGAGCGCTTCGTCCCCGACCCGTTCGCCCCGACGCCGGGCGCGCGGATGTACCGCACGGGCGACCGGGTGAGATGGTGCGAGAGTGCGAAAGTGCGAAAGTGCGAAAGTAACTCATCGCGAGGTGAGGCTTTCGTTTCCCCGACACTTGATCGCCCGACGCTCACGCCCCCGGATGCAGGCCGCGCCGACCCCGTCCCTCTCCCAGGCAGTTTTGGGAGAGGGACAGGCGAGGAACGAGCCAGGGAGAGGGCCCACGAGGCGTCGGAAGCGAGCCGGAGCGAGTCTCGCGATGAGTCCACTTTCGCACTCGAGTTCCTGGGCCGGATGGACTTCCAGCTCAAGCTCCGCGGCCAGCGCGTCGAGCCCGGCGAGGTCGAGTCCGCGCTGCTGTCCGAATCGTCCGTCCGCGAGGCGGTCGTGGCCACGCGCCCCGGCCCCGGCGGCGACCCGCGCCTCGTCGCCTGGGTCGTCGCCGCGGAGGGAGCGGAGATTTCGGGAGATGCGCTGCGCGACGCGCTGGCCCGCCGCCTCCCGCGCCACATGGTCCCCTCGGCGGTCGTGACGATGGACGCGCTCCCGCTCGCGCCCGGCGGCAAGGTGGACCGCGCCGCCCTCCCCGACCCCGCCGCCTCCGCCGACGGCGACGGGTTCGTGGAGCCGTTCTCGCCCACCGAGATCGAGATGGCGGACCTGTGGAGCGAGGTGCTGGGCGTGCCCAGGGTGGGCGCGGAGGACGACTTCTTCGCGCTGGGCGGGCACTCGTTGCTGGCGGTGCGGTTGATGGCGCGCATCCGCGAGCGCTTCGGGCGCGAGCTGCCGCTGGCCGAGCTCTTCCGCTCGCCCACCCTCGCCGCGCTCGCCGCGGCGGTCGACGCGGCCGGCGACGGCGGCCCGTCGCCCACCCTCGTGGCGCTGCACGCGCGGGGGACGCGTCCGCCGTTCTTCATGGTGCACCCGGCCGGCGGCACCGTCTTCCGCTACGCCGACCTGGCGCGCGCGCTGGGGCCGGACCAGCCGCTGTACGGCATCCAGGCCCGCGGCTTCAGCGACGACCTGCCGCCCATCGACGACATGGACGAGATGGTGGACCACTACGCCGCCGCCATCCGCGCCGCCTTCCCGTCGGGCCCGTACCTGGTCGGCGGATGGTCGGCGGGCGGCCCCATCGCCTTCGCGCTGGCCGCGCGGCTCCGGGAGATGGGGGAAGATGCGCCGCTGGTCGTGATCCTCGACGCCATGGCCCCCGGCTACATCGACGAGCCCGCGGTGTTCGACGAGGTGGTGCTGTACCACCGCATGGCGTGCGACCTGGTGGGCGTGGACCCGGCGGCGGCCGCGGGGCTGATGGACGAGCTGCGCCCGCTCCCGCCGGAAGAGCGCGAGGCGGCGGTGGCGCGGTGGCTGGCCCGCACCGATGCCTCCGTCCCCGCTTCGATGGCACGGCAGATCGGCCGTACGGTGCGCGTCTGGGCGGCCCTGGAGCGCGCGCTGGACGGCTGGCGCCCGCCCTTCTACGAGGGCGACGTGCTGGTGGTCGAGTCCGAGCAGGGCTCGCCCACCCTCCCGCGGCCGGCGGAGGGACTGGGCCCCGGCTGGGCGCCGTACGTCGGCGGCCGCCTGGAGGTCCGCACCGTCCCCGGCATCCACGCCACCTTCGTCCTGGACCCCGAGGTCCAGGCCGTAGCCCGCGAGATCCGCGAGGCGCTGGACGCCGTCGCCTCCCCCGCCCTCACGGCGGGGGATTGAGGCGAGGGGAATGGGACGTTTGGGGGAAAATGCGAGTGAACTCGCGGCTACAAGGCACGCAGTCCGCCTCGCGGACTTCAACGACGTGCGGGGCCAATGGTCGGCTCCGCACGCCTCCCCAACACACCCCAAAAGACGTCATCCTGAGGCCGGCCACACCGCAACCTGCGTCCACACAATCATTTGCAGGCCGAAGGATCCATAGCGGGCACAGCACGTCGGCAGGGAGACGCACAAATCAGGTGGATGACGGGAGTCGCGCACCGAAGCAGAGGCCGACAGGAATCCTCTCCTGCTCCTCTGCTCCTCAGCGTAAGCCCTGCCGTTTCGAATCCCGATCGAGCACGGCGGAAGAGCCATCGCCGCCAACCCGCGAATCACGGGCTGGACTGGCTATAGATCCTTGATAGCAATCTTTTTCGTTGACATCAGGAAAGAGGCACCAGTTGGAAGCTGGCTTTCCGTGCGTTGCTCCAGACGCGCTCGAAGTCGTCGGGGTTGAGGCGCTTCGAGTGACGCAGCCGCAGGAGATGGTCGACACCGGAGATCGACCATCTCCTGCCTACGTCGGTCCTGCGGTTGATCTCGCGCATCTCGCGCTCGATC
>NZ_DATIND010000064.1 GCF_035474595.1 Longimicrobium sp. | reverse complement strand
GCGCCGGAGCATCCGCCCCGGCGCACTTCCGCACTTCCGCACTCCCGCACTTTTCTTCTACATCATCCCCAGGTGGATGCCGTACTTCACGATCCCCACCTTGGCGTACCAGGTGTTGTCGCGGGTGCTGCTGCCGCCGTAGAAGCGGCCGCCGCCGCTGGCGCTCACCGACCAGTTGTGGCCGGAGCTCCACTTCAGCAGCGGGCCCACGGAGATGGCGCTCCCGCCGCCGCTCTCGGTGATCCCCTCGGCCGTGACCTCGGCGCCCAGCCGCAGCTGCCCGGGCGGCATGGGAAGCACGGGGACGGACGCCTGCGCCTGGCTCCACAGGTACTTCGGCTCCACGCTGTACGAGACGATGCCCTGCAGCTCCGGGCCGGGGCCCCAGTAGTTCCCCTGCCCCGACACCACCACGCCGCTCCCGCCGCCGGCGCCCTCCACCACCGCCACGCCCGCGTCGTCGTTGCTCTGGAACGAGTAGCCCACCCGCGCGCCCACCTGCCCCACCGGCATGCGGTACGAGGCGCCGACCGACGGCATCACCGCCCAGGTCTCGCGGTTCCCCGTTCCCACCTCGTATCCCAGGTGGTACGCCTGCAAGCCGACTTCCGGCGCCAGCCCCGCCCCGCCGAAGCGGGCGCTTCCGCCCACCAGCTCGATGTTGGTGTGGTTCCCGTCCAGCGCCGCCGTTCCGTACACCGTCACGTCCTGCGCGGCCAGGGAGCCCGCCGCCAGCGCCGCGCATCCCGCCAGCGCGAAAGCCCGCACGCCCGGTCGATTCATCTTCATCCGCTCATCCTTTTCTGTCGTCCTGCCGAGAAAATTCTCCGGCGGGCAGCCGTCCGCGCCCGCCGGACCGAAACCATCCCTTCGCGCCTACCGCCGCACGGGCGCGGCGGCCGCCGACGCCGGAGCAGCCGCCAGTGCCGCGTACGCGTCCTGGAACGCCGCGGCCGCCTCGGTGCCGGGGAAGCGCACGTCGTTGGAGTACGGCGTCCGCGGGGCGATGACCGCCACCGGCCGCGGCAGCGTGCGCGCCCACGCAGCGATCGCCCGCGCCGTCGCGCGGTCGCCGCCCATCAGCGGGCGCGAGTACGCGGGGACCTTCGCCTGCGCCAGCAGCTCCTGCCCCTCCGCCAGCCACGCCTGCTGCCGCGCGTCGGTGGGGTCCAGCAGGAGCACCACCGACTTCACCTGCCCGGCCTCGATGTAGCCGTTGAACTCGGCCGTATTGGGATAGGGGATCAGCCACACGCCGCGCTCCAGCTGGCGGATGCCGCCGCGCTGGAAGTCGCGGCCGCGTCCCGGCGCCAGCCGCATCCGGTCCTCGAAGGTGGTCGCCTTCGAGATGCTGCGGTGCATCGCCGTCTGCACCCCGTCGGCCTCGAGCATGCGGCGCACGACATTGGTGCGATCGCGCCCCAGGCCGCAGTGCACGTAGTACACGCCGTGGCCGGTGCGCGCGATCTGGCGGATCTGCTCCAGCGCCGCGCGGTTGTCGCTGACCCAGGGGAGCATGGGGGCGTGGATGAACCGCAGCCCCACCCTGCGCGAGGCCTTCTTCTCCGCCTCGATGCTGGCCGGCTCGAAGGGGACCACCGCCGGGTGCTGCAGGGAGATGACGGAAGTCACCCCGTCGCGCTTCAGCTGGCGGAGCGTGGCCTCGTCGGGGTACGCGCCGAAGACGAAGCGCGCGCCCGACGCCGTGGCCAGCGACCCGCCGGGCGAGCCGCCCGCCATGGCCGCCAGCATCCGCCCGGGGTTCATCCACGCGTACAGGCTGAGCAGCGCCGCCAGCGTGCAGACCGCGGGAATGCCGAAGCGCGCGCGGCGGCCGCCGTGCAGCACGCGCCGCAGCAGCCAGAGCGAGAGCGCGGCCGAGCCCGCCACGAAGAGGAGCATCACCGCCTGCATCGCATGGTCCTGCAGCTTCTGAGGGGCACCCACGCGCTGCAGCCCGTCGGTCACCCACCGCGCCGGGCCGATCAGCACCCCGGTGCCGGTGAAGAAGCCGACCATCGCCCACAGGTAGAGGAAGGCTGCCACCAGCGTCCAGCGCTTGCGGTAGAAGGGGCTGCGCTCGCGGTCCACCGTCGCCGGGAGGGCGGGACCGGGCCCAGACCCTGCCCCCGCGCCGTCCATCGCCCAGCGGATGTCGTTGAAGTACACCATGGTCACACCGCCGCGCCCGAGGTTTCCGCACGCGCCGCCAGCCGGTTCCGCGGCACCCTGGCCACGGCCGGCGCCTCCTCCGCCCGCGCCACGCCGATGGCGAAGCTCACCCCCAGCGGCGTTTCCAGCGCGCGGGCGAACACCACCCGCCCCCGGCCGCGGATCTCCGTTCCCGGCACGGTGAACTCGATGGGCGTGCCTGGCGCCAGCGGCGCGCCGGTCACCAGGCGCGCGCCGCCCGCGCTCACCTCCTCCAGCAGCGCCACCTGCTCGCGGCGGCGCTTCTCCCCCGGCCGCCGCGCGGCGATGGTGATGCGCGCGGGGAGGTTCACCGCGCGCCGCCGGTCGCGCCGCGTGTTCAGCACCCAGGCGAACGGCTTCTCCAGCAGCCCCGTGCCCGCGCCCGCGAAGCGGTACAGCGACTGCTCCAGCGGCACCGCGTGCTGCGTGCAGTGCAGCTCGATCTGGTCGCGCACGTTCATCGGCACCTCCTGGAACACCACGCCGATGCGGTTGGTCGGCACCCCGTCCCTCTCCCGCCCCTTCCCCCGCCGCTCCTCCGTCTCGTCGCAGTGGAGCACGCGCGCCTTCACGTTCACCGTCGCGGTCGAAAGCTGCAGCGTGAGGCGCAGCTCCGTCCCCGGCTCCAGCGCCCGCGTGGAGCGGAAGCTCATCCCCGTGGGATTGAGGTCCTGCGCCAGCGCCACGTGCGCCCGCGTCACCCGCCCGCCCTCGCGCACGATGCGGACTCCCACGGGGAAGCGGTCGCGGAAGCGGTGGTCGCCGCGCTGCTGCCGGATGCGGCGGCTCATCCGCACCACCGAGAAGGCGAGCGCGAAGTTGATGGCCGCCCAGAAGCCGTTGGAGAGGAAGGCCAGCGACCCCCATCCGTATCCCGGATAGGCGATCCATCCCAGCCCGCTGGCCAGCGTGGCCCACGCCATGGCCGCCACGGTCGCCGCCATCAGCACCACCTGCGGCATGTAGATGCGGAAGGGAACGTGGCCCGCGCCCTTGGGCGTCACGTTGAACTTCTGCGGCTTGCGGCTGAAGACGGAGAACACCGCGCGGGTGTAGGTCCAGAACTTCACCATGTGGAAGCGCTCGGACACCCAGGTGTTGCTGCGGCCGCGCGCAATGGCCTCGCTGAGCAGGAAGCTGAGCAGGAGGAAGGGGATGAAGCGCGCCAGGAAGGCCGAGTTCATGGCGTTGATGGGGAGCACGCCGGTCAGGAAGAACACGAGCGGCGCCGCGAAGTACACCAGCTTCTGCACTCCCCCCACGTACGCCGTCAGCGACCCCAGGTAGGAGATGCGCTGGTGCAGCGACAGGCCGGGATAGGTCAGCGGGTTGAAGCGCTTCAGCACCTGCATCCCGCCCTGCCCCCAGCGCAGGTGCTGCGTGTGGAAGGCCACGGCCGAGTGCGCGGCCAGGCCGTAGACGAGGCTCTCGCCGTAGAAGGCGCTGTTCCACCCCGCCGCGTGCAGCTTCAGCGAGGTCTCGATGTCCTCGGTGATGGTCTCGGTCGAGAACCCGCCGATGGAGTCCAGCGCCTGGCGCCGGATCACCGCGCTGCACCCGCAGAAGAAGGTGCCGTTGATCGAGTCCTTGCCGGGCTGGATGACGCCGAAGAACAGGCGCTGCTCCTCCCAGATCCGCCGCGACGCCTCGTTCACGTTGTAGGTGAAGGCGTCGGTGTTGTAGAAGTCCTGCGGCGTCTGCACGAACGCCAGCTTCGGGTCCTCGGCGAAGAAGCCCAGGACGCGGTCCAGGATGTGGGGAAGCGGAACGTGGTCCGCGTCCAGCTGCAGGATGTAGTCGCCGGTGGTGTGGGCCAGCGCGTGGTTCAGGTTCCCCGCCTTGGCGTGCTCGTTGGTGGGTCGGCGGAGGTAGCGGATCCCCAGCTCCTGCGCCAGCGCCTTCACCTCGTCGCGCTTCCCGTCGTCCAGGATCCACGTCAGATGGGGATAGCGGATGGCGCGCGCGCCGATCGCCGTCCGCCGGATCACCTCCAGCGGCTCGTCGTAGCAGGTGATGTACACGTCGACGGAAAGCCCCGGCGGCGCGGGAAGCGGCTGCCGGTGCCGGATGCGCCACACCGAGTGCACCATGATGAACCCGGTCACCATCCCCCACGTCTCGGCCAGCGCGAGCGGAATGGAGAACCAGGGCGCGTGCCAGTTCATGGTCCACCCCCAGCGCCAGACGATGTAGTACGTCCAGTACGCCAGCGTGACCACGGCGATGGCGCGGATCAGGCGCTCCTGGCGCGCGGGAAGCTGGGGAACGGCGTTGGCCGGGCGCCGCCGGAGCGGGGGAACGGCCACGGAAACGGGCGGGGCATGCTTCGTCTGCTTCATCAACACTCACCTTCGGCGGCTGGGCTGTCTGCGTGAGACCCCTGGCTCTGCGGCTCCGCCTCGCGGCGGATGTGCTCTTCTCGGGTTCCCGGCTATTCGGCTTCGCGATTGTCCGCGCGGCGCGCCCCTACAGGCGTTTGGCGCTCTGCTACAATGTGATGCAGCAGGAGCGGTCGTCCCTACGGAAGAAGCGTGCCGCCCCGGAAACTCCTGGCGCATGCATAAACGAAGGTGCCGCACGGAGTTCGCTCCGTGCGGCACCGGGTCTTGCCAGCCGCGCCGCCAATTTTCGCGGCCGCGGATTGTCCAGCCCACCATCGACTCACACGGAGGGAACGGGGGGAGCGGAGGAAGAAAGTGCGCGCTTCCCCCTCCGCTTCCTCCGTTCCCTCCGTGTGAATCCTTCTGTTTAGAGCCGGTGGTGGATCGCGGATCAGTTCGAGGCCAGCATCGTCCGGCTGGGGGCGACGGGGACGAAGGCGGTCTGGATGCCGCTGTCCGCCATCGCCGCCTGGAAGGCCTGGAGCGAAGCGGTGGACGACTCCACCCGCCAGTCGGCCTCCTTGTTCGCGTTGAACCAGACGGCGCCGACCACGCGCGGGTTCGCCCGCATCCGGCGGTAGGCGTCGGTGATCCACGCCGCCTTCTGCCCCGCCGAGCCTTCCTGCGTGGCGAACTCGCCGATGATGATGGGCTTCGTCGGGTACCGCGCCGCCAGGTCCGAAAGCATGTGGTCGGCGGCCGTGCCGTCCGTCATGGTGGCGAAGTCCTGCCAGCTGGTGTTCCACACCGCCGGCCCGTTGAAGCCGTGCGCGCCGACGTAGTCGACGTACGCGTCGCCGGGATAGTAGTTGGCGTACCAGTTCCAGCTGCTGGCGCCGGACGCGGTGTGGGTGACGGAGTTGCCCACGTTGGGGTTGAACACCCAGCGCACGTTGTCGGCGCCCTCGCGGCGGAAGATGTCGACCATGTGGCGCCACGCGGCGGCGAACTTCACGGGGGCGTTGGCGTTGCCGCCGTTCAGCACTCCCTGCCAGGCGAAGTCCCAGTTGCCGTTCATCTCCCACCCCGGCTCCAGCAGCACCAGCGAGCCGACCGACTTCACGCCGCGCGCGACGGCGGTGAGGCGGGCGTCGGCCTGGCCGGCGATGATGGCGTCCAGCAGCCCCGTGGCCGGCGCGCCCGTCCACTTCAGGTCGAGCGCGACGTAGTTGGTCGCGCCGGTCGAGGCGGCGGCGCGCAGCACCTGCCCGCACCAGCCGGTGGCGGTGAAGTCGCAGTTCAGCGAGTGGAAGGTCTTCACCAGCGACGGCTGCTTCCCCGTCATCGTGCCGAAGCCGCGGATCGCGGCGGCGATGTTCTGCGGCGTGCTGGCCGCGTCGCCCAGGTACGCGCCCGCGTAGAACGCGCCGCCCGCGGGCGTAGGCGTCGCCGGCGTGGTGGCGGTGTCGGGCGGGGGCGTGGTCTTGGGCGACTTGCGCGCCTCGGGCCCGGTGGGCGAGTTGGCCATGTCGGCGCAGGCGGCCAGCGCGGCGAGGGTGGCGCACGCGAGGAACGCCGGGAGACGGGAGCGGAACTGCCTGGACTGCATGGACTTCAGCACCTTCTTCGGCGGCCCGGCCGGCGTGGCGCGCGTCCGGGGAGTGGACGCCGCGGTAGCCCCGTGGCTTTGCGCCCCCGCCTTTCGGCGGGTTTGCTATTTCGGTGGTGCCCTGCGGCGCGGGGAACGCCGTGGGCGGGAACTTCGCGCGCGAAGCAAGGCAGGTTGCATTCCGATCGGGGCACATCTCCTAAACCAGCTACTGACAACAACTTGGGTGGAGACGGGAATCACCCTGCGGAGGAGATGCCGTGCGTTCTGCCGGAGTATCGTGCAGTCTGCAACCGCGATGAGAACGCATGGGGATCAAGATGGATCTATCTCCTTGATGATCTTCATCTTCCACCCCCACTGCAAATCGCCACGGTCCAGATCGACGGACGTGGCAAGAACCCATCGGTGGATTTTCTGTCCCCTGTTCCCTGTCCGCTGTCCCCGCGGACGCACTGGCCTGACGCTTGCGCTTGCGGTGGCGCCATGCGGCGGCGGCCGTCGCCGGAAGTGCATCCCGACACACGACTTGCGCAGTTCCGAATTCCCATCTACGGGCGCGCTTTTCCATGGACGCAGCGATGATGAACCGCGTCGTCACCTTCTTCACGCTCGGCCTTCTCTCCGCCGGGCCGGCGCTCTGCCAGGATTCGAACGCCGCCGGCAGCGGCGCCCCCGCGCAGCCGCGGCAGCAGACCGCCGCCGCCGCGCCGCAGCGCTCCTCGGGACGCACCGGCGCGCTGAACGACCGCGACGTGTTCATGAACGCGGCGCGCACGGCGTGGACGTACATCGACCGGCAGTACAACCGCGAGACCGGGCTGGTGAACTCGGTCACCGGGTACAAGTACGCCACCGTGTGGGACATCGGCAGCGGGCTGCTGGCGCTGTACAGCGCCAACCAGCTCGGCCTTCTCCCCGACGCCGACTACGACGGGCGGATGCGGCGCGCGCTGCAGACGCTGACCGAGACGGGGCTGTACGACAACGGGGCCTTCAACAAGAACTACCACACCGGCACCGGCCGCGTGGCCGGGCGCAACGGGCAGGAAGAGGAGACGCGCGACGGCTACGGCTGGTCGGCCATCGACCTGGGGCGCCTGCTGATGGCGCTGAAGATCATCGCCGCCAACCAGCCGCAGTACGCCCCGCAGGCGCAGGCCATCGTGCAGCGGCTGGACTTCGCGCGGCTGGTGCGCGGCGGCTACCTGCAGGGCGAGGACCTGGGCCCGCGCAGCCGCCGTCCGCGCACCTACCAGGAGGGTCGCCTCGGCTACGAGCAGTACGCCGCCCTCGGCTACGCCGCCTGGGGCCACGCCGCCGACCGCGCGATGCGGCTCACCACCACGCGCCCCATCACCGTCTTGGGCATCCCGCTGCTGGCCGACACGCGCGGCGGCGACCTGCTGACCAGCGAGCCGTTCGTGATGTACGGGCTGGAGGCGGGGTGGAGCCCGGAGATGCGCGACCTGGCGTGGCGGGTGCTGGCCGCGCAGGAGGCGCGCTACCGGCAGACCGGCGCGGTGACCATCGTAAACGAGGACGCGCTGAACGGCCCGCCGTACTTCCTGTACTACTCCGTGTACGCCGACGGGAAGGAGTTCCCCGTGGCCCCGCCCGAGGGCGCGCCGGCCGGGCCCACGCCGCGCACGGTCAGCACCAAGGGCGCGTACGGCTGGCACGCGCTGCTTCCCAGCGCGTACACCTGGCTGGCGGTGCAGAAGGTGGAGGGCTCGCGCACGGCCAACGGCTGGGGCGCGGGGGTGTTCGAGGACAGCGGCCGCATCTCCGGCAGCGAGAACGTGAACACCGCCGCCGTGATCCTCGAGGCCACCCTCTACACCCGCCGCGGCGGCCGCCCCCTCATCGAGGCCAGCGGCACCACGCCGGCACCGCTGCAGTAGCATCCGCGGGCGGAAGATCGAGGGTTGGCCGGTGTGGACGCAGTTGTGTCTGTTGCAGTTACCTCTCCCAGGCTGTTTTGGGAGAGGTCGAAAAAATGAAGAGCCGAGACGGCAGTTCTGTCTCGACTCTTCATTTTTTCGGGTGAGGGCCCCAGCGGTGCCGGCCCCACGCGCCTACACGCTGTGTTCGCGGATCATCGTGCAACCCGGCAGCGCACGTGCGACCTCGCCGATAGATCCTTCGGCCTGCAACCACTCTTGCGAAGGCAACGACGGTGTGGCCGGCCTCAGGATGACGTCTCTCTGTGCGTTTGTGAAGCAGCGTCGGCCGCGGCCGATGCGACTCCCATCACCCCGCCGCGCCCTCCATCCCGTAGCGGAGGAGCTTGCGGTACAGCGTCGAGGGGTCGATGCCCAGCACCTCGGCGGCGCGGGTCTTGTTGCCGCTCTCGCTCTGCAGCACCCAGTGGATGTAGGCGCGCTCGATGATCTCGAGCGTGGGGTTGGGCGGCAGGCTGGCCTGCACCAGCGGCTGCGGCGCGCGCTCGGTGATCCGCGCGGGGAGCGCCCCGGGAACGATCTCCTCGCCCGGCGTCATCACCGCCGCGCGCTCCAGCGCGTTCTCCAGCTCGCGCACGTTTCCCGGCCAGTCGTAGCTCTGCAGCACGTCCAGCGTGTCGCTGGCGAAGCGCAGCTCGCGCCCGCGGGTGGCGCAGAAGCGCTTCAGGAAGTGCTCGGCCAGCAGCGGCACGTCGTCGCTGCGCTCGCGCAGCGGCGGCAGGTGCAGGGTGATGACGTTCAGGCGGTAGAACAGGTCGCTGCGGAAGCCGCCGCGCCGGATCTCGTCGTCCAGGTCGCGGTTGGTGGCGGCGACGATGCGCACGTCCACGGGGATCGGCTCGGTGGCGCCCACGGGAATCACCTCGCGCTCCTGCAGCACGCGCAGGAGCTTCACCTGCGTGGCGGGCGACATCTCCCCCACCTCGTCCAGGAAGAACGTGCCCCCCTTGGCGGCCACGAACAGCCCCTGCTTGTCGCGCACCGCGCCGGTGAACGAGCCGCGCACGTGGCCGAAGAGCTCGCTCTCCAGCAGGTTCTCGGGCAGCGCGCCGCAGTTGATGGAGACGAACGGACCGTCGGCGCGCCCCGACAGCTCGTGGATGTAGCGCGCCAGCACCTCCTTCCCCGTTCCCGACTCGCCGGAGATGAGCACGGTGGAGTCGGTGGGCCCCACCGTCTCGGCCAGCTTCAGCACGTCGGTGAACTTCCGCGCGCGGCCGATGGGCCGGCTCAGGTCGCCGCGGTCGCGCCGGCGGATCTCGGTCTTCAGCGCCTGGTTCTCGCGCTTCAGCTGGCGGCTCTCGCTGGCGCGGCGCACGATGGCCAGCAGCTCGTCGTTGGCGAACGGCTTCTGGATGTAGTAGTACGCGCCCTCGTTCACCGCGCGGATGGCCGTCTGCAGGCTGGCCTGCGCGGTCATCAGGATCACGGGAATCGACGCGTCCATCTCGCGGGCGGCCAGCAGCACCTCCAGCCCGCCCACGTTGGGCATGCGCACGTCGCTCAGCACCACGTCGGGGCGGACGTCGTGCATGCGGTCGATCCCCGCCTGCCCGCCCACGGCGGTTTCCACCGCGAACCCCTCGCGCTTCAGCAGAATGCGCAGGGTATCGAGGATCGCGGTCTCGTCGTCCACGATCAGGACCTTGGGCTCGCTCACGTGCGGCTTTCCTCGGGGTGGGTTCCGATCATTTCCTCGTCGTCGCCGGCCGGCGCCTCGCCCTCGCCCGCCTCGGGAAGGCAGAGGGTGAAGGTGGTGCGCCATCCGGCCCCGGGCTCGTCCACGAACACCGCGCCGCCGTGCGCCTCGGCCGCGCGCTGCACCAGCGCCAGCCCCAGCCCGGTGCCGCCGGGGCGCAGGGTGAAGAAGGGGTCGAACACGTGCTCGGCGTCTTCCTCGGGCACGCCCGGCCCCGTGTCGGAAACGCGGATGCGCACGGCGCGCGTGTACTCCAGCGCGGTGGATAGAATGTCGCTCTCCACCACGTCCAGCGCCACCTCCGCGCGGCCGCCCGGCCCCGCCCACTGCACCGCGTTCAGCGCCAGGTTCAGCACCGCGCGGTGCAGCAGGTCCTCGTCGCCGTTCACCAGCGCCGCGGCGGCGGAAGCGTCGACCTCCAGCGCCAGCTCGCGCCCGTCGGCGTGCGGGTGGGCGCGGACAAGGTCGAGCGCGCGGGAGACGATGGCGCCCACGTGCAGCGACTCGGAGGTGCGCACCTTCACCCGCGCGAAGTCCAGGAACTCGGTCAGCAGCCGCGACAGGCGGTCGCTCTCGCGCACCACCAGGTCGCGCAGCACGGTGCGGTCGTCGGCGTCGATCCCGTCGCCCGCCAGCTGCTCGGTGGCGCTGCGGATGGAGGCCAGCGGGTTGCGGATCTCGTGCGCCAGGCTGGCGGAAAGGTCGGCCACCGCCTCCAGGCGCTCGGCGCGGCGGCGCAGCGACTCCATCCGCTTGCGCTCGGTGATGTCCTGGAAGATGGCCGTCACCGAGGGCGGGTCGCTGCGCTCCAGCAGCGTGGTGGATACGCCCAGCACGCGCCCGTCCTCCTGCTCGTCGGTCTCGTAGCGGCGCACCGGCTCGCGCCGCTCCAGCGTCTCGGCGATCACGCGCCCCAGCCCCGGCGCCAGCCGGTCCAGCTGGGCGATCACCGAGCGCCCGATCCAGGGCGCCAGCTCGGCGTCCAGCAATTCCTCGGCGGCGGGGTTGGCGTAGGCCAGGCGGCCGCTTCCGTCCACCGTCAGGATCCCCGTGGCGATCCCCGCCAGCACGTCGTCGGTGTCCAGCCGCAGCTGGTGCAGCTCCGTCTCCACCTGCCCCAGCGCGGTTCCCGTCTGCCGCAGCCGGTCGCCCAGGTAGCCGGTGACCAGGGCCACGGTGGTGAACAGGCCGCACTGCAGGAACACGGCGGCGTCCACCGAGTGCGCGCTCCACGCCACGTCGGCGAAGTACAGGATGCTGGCCAGGATGCCGATCAGCAGCCCGCCCAGGATGGGAAGGGTGACGGCGGCCTCGACGATGACCAGGATGTAGATGGGCGCGAAGCTGCTCTGCCGCCCGCCGGTGAGGTGCACGGCGGCGGTCACCAGCAGGGCGTCGAACAGCACCTGCACGTACAGCAGGCTGCGCCCCAGCGTGCGCCCCTGCAGGTGCGTCCACCACGCCGATGCGCCGGTGAAGGCGGCGGTGCCCACCAGCATGAGGGTGGCGGCCAGCGTGGTCTGCGGGGCCACGTCGCGCCAGGTCCACGCGGCGGCCACGAAGATCCCCGCCGCCAGCGCCAGCCGCCCCAGGTACAGCCACGACAGGATGCGCCGCGGCTCCGGCAGCGTGTTGATGCGCGCCCTCAACGGTTCATCGCCGGCACGGGTGGAGACGGAGGGATCGTTCGGGGACGTCGTAAATGGTTGCGGTGAAACGTAAGTGTGGGAGTGCGAAAGTGCGAGAGTGCGAAAGTGCGGGGATGAAGTGCGGAAGTGCGTGAGTGCGTGCGGGATGAAGTACGAGAGTACGAAAGTACGGCTCCGTCACGCTGAACCCGCGGCGCGCTCCGGACGCCTCGCGCCCTCCCCCCGCGCCGGAGGGCGCGACCCCCTCCCGTTCCGGGAGGAGGTGGCTTTCCAGCATCCGCGCGCCTCCGAAACTCCATCTCGACCGAGCTTCCCTGGTGCTCCGGTGCTGTCCCCCGCGCTGAGTTCTCCCCTTCCCCGCGGAGCGTGCGGAGGGGACCAGCCAGGCGGGCAAGATGCAGCCGAGGCGCACCGATGCAGCCCAGCTACCTCTCCCGGTACGGGAGAGGTGGACGGCCTGAGCCGGCCGGAGAGGGCGCGAGGCGGAGGACGCCCATCCAAGCCAGGTCCGCTCCCTGTTCCCTGTCCCCTTGTCCCCTGCTTTCCCCCCGGCCCGCGGCAGCCTACCTTCCCCGCGAGCAAACCGGCGCACACACCTGACGGACGAATCGGGCAATGGATCTGGGGATCAGGGACCGCGTCGCCATCGTCACGGGCGGCAGCATGGGGCTGGGGAAGGCGGTCGCGCGCGAGCTGGCGCGCGAGAAGGCGCGCGTCGTCATCTCCGCGCGCAACGAGCCGCGCCTGCGCGCCGCCGCCGAGGAGATCCGCCGCGAAACCGGCACCCAGGTGCTCGCCATCCCCGCCGACATGACGCGCCCGGACGAGATCCGCGCGCTCGTAGACCAGACGGTGGACCGCTGGGGCACCGTAGAGATCGCCGTGGCCAACGCGGGCGGGCCGCCGGGCACCCGCTTCGAGACCACCGCGGCCGAGGACTTCGAGCGCGCCATCGATCTCAACCTCATGAGCACCATCCGCTTCGCGCAGGAGGTGGCGCCGCACATGAAGGCCCGCCGCTGGGGCCGCTTCATCGCCATCACCTCCGTCTCGGCCAAGCAGCCGCTCCCCGGGCTCATCCTTTCCAACACCGCGCGTGCCGGGGTGGGGGGGTTCGTGAAGACGATGGCAACGGAGATGGCGCCCTTCGGCGTGCTCTGCAACGTGGTCGCGCCCGGCTACACCCGCACCGGCCGCGTCGAAGACCTGGCCGAGGAGCGCGCCCGCAACGAGGAGCGCCCCATGGACGAGATCCTGGCCGAGATGGGCAGCCGCATCCCCCTGGGCCGCATGGGCGAGCCCGAGGAGTTCGCCGCCGCGGTCGCGTTCCTGGCGTCCGCCCGCGCCAGCTACATCACCGGCACCACGCTGCAGGTGGACGGCGGGTTCGTGCAGGGACTGTTCTAGAAGTGCGTGAGTGCGGAAGTGCGTGAGTGCGTTGGTTTCACTGCGATCCCACGCACTTCCAAACTCCCGCACTTCCGCACTTCGGTTCCTTGGGCGTGTTTGGCGCCGAGGCGCCAAACCGGGCTGCGCGCGCGGTAGGCAACGATACGACTGTTGCCAACCGCGCCGGGCCACCGCCGCGCCCAATCTCGATACGTCTCCTCGCCATCGCTGCGCGCGGCGGCGTCCCGGCCCTTCGGGCGCGCATCCCTCACGCGGGGGCTCGCCCGGGCGAACCTTCTTCCATCGATCCGAGTACCATCCCCGTTCCCCTGCACCGCCGCCTGACCCGACGTTCGCAGTGACGCCCGTTTTTCGAGCCGCGCTCCTCCCGCTCCTCTGCGCCGCCCCGCTCGCCGCGCAGACGGCCGCCGCGCCCCCGAACGGCTCCGGCCCGCCGGACACCTCGCGCGCCGCCGTCCGTCCCGCCGCGCCGGCGCCGAACGGATGCACCATCCCCGACATCACGAAGCTGCGGCGCAATCCCACGCCCTCGGAGCTGCGGTGCCGGTACCGGGCGCGCGGGCCGGGGCGGTTCGGGCTGCTGTCGTACCTCGACGTCCCCGTCTACCAGCCCAGGACGCCGCAGCCGGGCACGCACATCGTGGGCGTGCCGGGGATGCCGCATCCGCTTCCCGGCGAGAGCTACGAGCAGTGGGAGTGGCGGGTGCTGCGCAGCACCTTCGGCCCCGGCGTGCGCGGCGTGCACCGCGAGATGCAGCTGCTCGACCCCGTCTTCGCCTCGCGGCTCGTGCAGTTCGAGCGCGAGCTGCGCGCCCGCGGCGTCCGCGCGGTGCGCCGCGAGACGTGGCGCTCGCCGGAGCGGCAGGCGTACTTCTTCCAGCAGGGGCGGTCGCGCCCGGGACCGATCTCGACGACGACGCTCACCTCGTGGCACAACCGCGTGGACCGCATGGGCCGCCCCGCCGCGCGCGCCGCCGATTACGAGGTCGCCCCGCGCGACCTCCCGCTCTTCCACCAGATCGCCGCGCAGGTGGGGATCGAGGGGTACGGCGCCGACAGCAACGACCCCGGCCACGTCTACCTCCCCGACACCGACGCCGCCGCGGGGATGGAGATCGCCGTGCTGCGCCTCCTCCCGCGCGTCCCCCACGTCACGCTGGAGACCGGGCGCCCATCCGACGAGACGCCGATCCCCGGGATGCCGAACTACTGGCGCGAGCTGACCTCGCTCTTCCTCTCCCGCTGGGTCGCCTTCCCCGCCGTCGAAGTGCGCCCCGTGCCCACGCCTCGGCTCACCGCCCTCCGCGCGCCGAAGCTCCCTCCCCCGCCGCCTCCGCCCGCCCCCCGCGGCCGCCGCGGACGCAGGCACTGAAAACGGCAGGTCGCACGCGGGGAGAAAGAGAGAAGCAGAGGAGCGGAGGACCCGGTGCGGTTCCTCTGCTCCCCTGCTTCTCCGCGTGAAACCTGCTTTCGAATTCTACTCGCCCTTCGCGATCTGCCGCGTGTGGTGCTCGATGTGGACGGCCACGAAGCGCATCCCCTTCACCGGCCCCACCCGCCCGAAGTACGGGTGCGAGATCCCGCCCCCGCCACCCCGGCGCGCCACGTCCAGCTCCACCTCGAAGCGCTCGCCCAGCTCGCGCAGCCGCCGCAGCTGCTCGCGCCGCGGGCGCGTGGCCTCCGGCGGCCGGATCTCGCGCGGAGAGACGGCGCGGAGCGGGAAGGTGCGGTGGAAGAGGATGTGGGGAAGGAGCACCCAGCGCAGCAGCTTCTGCCGCCAGGGGGGAAGCCGCGGGCGCATCGCCTCGCCGGTCCGGATCTCGTGCAGCGCCGCCTCGTACGCCAGCGCCAGGTGCTCGGCGATCTGCGCGCGCGTCCACTTCCCCGGCGCCCACGGCGCGCTCCACGCCTCGTCGGTCGCCGCCTCGGCGGCGTTCAGGAACGCGGCCAGCGCGGCGCGGTGCTCGTCCACCGCCTCGTCCCAGCGGGGGTCGTCGCGCTCGGCGGGAACGGCGGGCTGCTTGGAGACCGTGGCAACGGCCATGGCGGGCACTCCGGGGGAAAGGTGCCGGCGCGGAAGGCCGGCGGGGGAACGGTGCTGCGGGTTGATCGGCGTCCGTGCCGCGCGGGATCAGGGGGCGCGGAGCCAGCTCAGGACCAGGTGGACCGACTCGCTCAGCTTCCAGCCGCCGCGCGCCCACTCCTGCAGCCGCTGCTCGATCTCGTCCACGGTCCACGAGCCCTCGCGCGGCGGTCCCACGTAGTCGTCCGACGACCACTCGCGCCAGCTCACGCGCCCCTGCGCGTCCGGCCGGCGCAGGAGCAGCACGTAGCCCTCGTGGCCGTCGGGGTGCGAGGCGTGGACCGTCACCGTGTCCTGCATCATGGCGCGTCCTTGGCCGCCACCACATCGGGGTGCCGCAGGATCACCGGCTGGGCGCCGGCGCGGCCCAGCGGCACCACGCCATCCACCGCCATCGCCGCGAAGAGCAGCGCCAGGTACAGCAGCGAGCTGCGGTACAGCGCCCACGCCGGCTGCGTGAAGTTCTTCGCCCGCGCCACCTTCACCACCCCCCACATGAACCACCCGCCCAGCAGCGCCGCCGCCAGTCCGTACACCGGCCCCAGCCCGCCGTACGTCACGGGCGCCAGGGTGATGGGGATGAGCAGCGCGGTGTAGATCAGCATCTGCCGCATGGTCTCGCGCTCGCCCCACACGTTGGGCGCCATGGGAACGCCCACGCGGCCGTAGTCCTTCTGCTTCACCAGCGCCAGCGCCCAGAAGTGCGGCGGCGTCCAGAAGAAGACGATGAGGAAGAGGTAGACCGCGGTGAGCGACACGTGCCCCGTGGCCGCCGCCCACCCCACCAGCGGCGGAAACGCGCCCGCCGCCCCGCCGATCACGATGTTCTGCGGCGAGGTGCGCTTCAGCCAGCGGGTGTAGATGAACACGTAGTAGAGGAGCCCCGTGAGCGCCAGCACGGCGCTCAGCGGGTTTACCAGCACCCAGAAGAGCGCGAACGCCGCCGCACCCAGGGTCACGCCGAAGCCCAGCACGTGCGCCGGCGACATCCGCCCGCTGGGGATGGGGCGCAGCGCCGTGCGCGGCATCCGCGCGTCGATGTCGCGGTCCATGTACATGTTGATGGCGTTCGCGCCGCCCGCCATCAGGTATCCGCCCAGCATGGTCCACAGGAAGGTGGACAGCGGGGGAAGGCCGCGCAGCGCGATGACCATCGGCGCCCAGGTGGTCACCAGCAGCAGGGAGATGATCCGCGGCTTGGTGAGCGTCACGTAGTCGCGCGCGCGCTGCCGCGCGCCCGCCCGGCCGCCGCGCGCGGCGATGCCGGCGCGGTGCGTGGCGGTGGTCAGGGGCGTCTCGAGCGCCTCGCGGACGGCCAGGGGGTCGGCCGCGTAGCGCGCCATGGCATCGGGCATCGGGTCCACCAACGGGTTCCGGCGGGCGCGCGGGGTGCGGTCCGCCTGAAAGGAGGCAAATATAACCCCCGCCACCGCCTTCGCCACCCCGCGGCGGCGCGCGTCCGTAGCCTTCCCCACGCGCCGTCGGGCATCTCCCCACGACGGAGGGATGGGAGGCGAAGGCCTTCGCGCCCAAGCACTTGCGTGCCGCGGGCGCGGAGGTTTATCGTCCCCGCTCGCCGGCCGTGCACTCCGACCACGCAACGCGCGTTCCGCATCCCGTGCAGCAATCCCAGCCTCTCCGCCGCTTTGCCCGCTACGCGTGGGGCGTTCTCGCCTGGAACGTGGGCGTGGTCGTCTGGGGCGCGTTCGTGCGCGCCTCGGGCTCGGGCGCGGGGTGCGGCAACCACTGGCCGGCGTGCAACGGGCAGGTCATCCCCCAGTCGCCCTCCGTCCACACCCTCATCGAGCTCACGCACCGGCTGATGACGGGGGTCGACACGCCGCTGGTCGTCGCCCTGGCGTGGCTCGCGTGGAAGCTGTACGCGAAGGCGAGCCCGGTGCGCCGCGCGGCCGCCGTCTCCCTCTTCTTCCTGGTGACGGAGGCGCTGGTGGGCGCGGCGCTGGTGAAGCTGGACCTGGTGGCGGACAACCGCTCCACCGCGCGCATCTGGATGATGGCGCTGCACCTGGTGAACACCTTCCTCCTCCTGGGCTCGCTGACGCTGACCGCGTGGCTGGCGTCGGGCCGCGCGGCGCCGCGTCTGCGCGGGCAGGGTGCGCTCGCCTGGGTGATGCTGGGCGCCGTCGCCGCCACGATCGCCGTGGGCACCACCGGCGCCATCACCGCGCTGGGCGACACGCTGTATCCCAAGGCGCACGTGGGGATCGATCTTCCCGCCGCGGCCACCTTCCTGGAGCGGCTGCGCATCGTCCACCCCATCGTTGCCATCGCCACCGCGCTGTACGTGATGCTGGCCGGCGTCCTGGCGCGGCGGATGCGCCCCGGCGCGGAGACGGCGGCGCTGTCGCGGCGCCTGGTCGCGCTCTTCGCCGCGCAGATCATGGCCGGCGTGTTCAACGTGGCCATGCTGGCGCCGGTGTGGATGCAGCTCGTCCACCTCCTCCTGGCCGACGCCGTATGGATCGTGCTGGTGTGCACCGCCGCCTCCGCGCTCGCCCCCGCAGAATCCCTCGTCCCCGCCGCGGCCGGGCGCCCGGAATTCGCGCCGTCCGCCGGTTGATCCCGCTCGTGCGGTTTCCGCGAATCGGTGGATCACACGGAGGGAACGGAGGGAAAGCGGAACCGCACCGCCGTTCCTCCGCTCCCTCCGTTCTCTCCGTGTGAGACCTTCTTTTCGATCCCCATCCAATCCGTTCGCCGATCTCCGCCGCGCTTGCGTTCCGGGCGCGCGCCGCTGATCGTGACGCCTGACGGGGCGCGGAGATTGCACACCGGACGGAGCGAAAAGGGCCTCTTACGGAGGGAGACGAACGTGGCGGAAATCGCGGAACGGCTGCGGCTGGGCCGGCGGGTGAACGTGGGCAGGAACGAGCGCCTGGTCTCGCTGGCGGGCGGCGCGGGGCTGGCGCTGCTCGGCGCGCGGCAGAGAGGCGTGGGCGGCGCGCTGATGGGGCTGGCGGGCGCGTGGCTGGTGGCGCGCGGCGCCTCTGGCCACTGCTTCGTCTACGACGCGGCCGGCGTCGATACGGCGGACGCGGCGCCGTCTCGCGGGCGGCTGGCGGCGGAGGAGGAGCCGGGGGTGAGCGTGAACGCCTCGATCACCGTGAACCGCGCGGCGGACGAGGCCTACGCGGCGTGGCGCGACTTCGCGCAGGCGCCGCGCTACATGGACCGCATCTCGCGCGTGGACGTGCTCGATCCGGTTCGCTCGCGCTGGACCGCCACGGGGCCGATGGGGCGCTCGTGGACGTGGGAGAGCGAGGTGGTGGAGGACCGCCCGGGCGAGCTGATCGCGTGGGAGTCGCTCCCCGGCTCGGAGCTGCCGAACCGCGGCTGGGTGCAGTTCCTCCCCGCGGGAAGCGACGGCCGGCAGACGGAGGTGCGCTACTTCGTGGAGTTCGACCCGCCCGGCGGCGTGATCGGCGACGCCATCGCCAGCGTGTTCCACGACGCGCCGAAGGAGATGGTGCGCGGCGACCTGCGCCGCTTCCGGCAGATGCTGGAGACCGGCGAGACGGCCGCCGCCACCGCGCCCCTCGCCGGCGGCGGGGAATCCGCGGACGATGCCGGGTGACCGCCCGCCCCCGCTGCTGCGCCGCCGCCGAGTGGCCGTCTGCAGGCGCTGAATGGAAAGTTCCGGGCGCAGCCGGTCACCGGCGACTGATGAAGTCGCAGCAACAACTACGGGAAGCCTCGCAAACTGCGCGAGGCTGATCCGCTCATTCCGTGGCATCGGCGCTCACGACCGATCGCCTTTCATCCTCCGTGGTCACGCGCATCGCGGTGTTCGACTCAGGATGACGTCGGACAGGTGCAGTGCGGATATGGAAGCAATCTCCCGGATCAGGTATCACACCTGACGGGAGCTTCGAGCGGCTCGTCCTCCATCTCCCTCCGCTCGTCCCACGCCGGCTCCGGATGGGGGCGATCCGTCGCACCTTCCGCATGTGGCGCCGCGCGGGAGCCTCACCCTCCCCGCCTCCGGGCGCCACCCCCCCCCACCGCCGGAGGACACCATGCAGAAGCTGTCGCTGAAGCTGGACCAGCTGAAGGTCGATTCCTTCGAGGCGAGCGCCGAGGCCATGGCGCTGGGGTTCGGATCGAGCGGATGGAGTTGCGACTCGATCTGCCCCAGCGTGTCGGACCCGGAGCGCTGCTGCACCAAGCCGCGGCCGTACTGATCCCCAACTTCTCGTCCGCGCCCTGCGGGGCGCTTCGCCGGCCGTCCCGCGATCCCGTCGCGAGGGCGGCCGGTCTCTTCATCCCCCTTCCCTGCCCCGCCCGCGCCGCGGCGCCGCATGCACCGTCAACCCACACATCGTCTCATCCTGCGGCCCCGGCGGTTCGTCACAATCTGGTCGCGCACCTGCTCCGGCGGGGTGATCGTTCACGTCAGCGGCACCGGTACCGGTCCGTCGCCGCTCGCCGCAGACGGCGTGAAGCCCACTCTACCCCCGAGGAGCGAGACCATGAACAAGATGAAGCTCAGCATCGAAGACCTGGCCGTGGAAAGCTTCCGCACCGCCAGCGACGCGCCCGGGCAGCGCGGCACCGTGCGCGGGTTCATCACCCGGTTCAACACCTGTCCGGACACCTGCCGCAACACCTGCGACACCTGCGTGGCGTCGTGCCTGGGCACGTGCGACGCGAGCTGCAACGGCACGTGCAACACCTGCGGAACCAATACCTGCGCGGCCAGCTGCGACTCGTGCGTCAACACCTGCTTTGACACGTGCGGAATCAGCTGCAACGACACCTGCCCGCCCTGCCCCATGTGATTTCCCTGCGGGGCCGCGGCACGGCGCCGCGGCCCTTCTACGCTCCGTCCGCTCCCCCCGAGCGGGCGGAGCGATTCACGTCCAGAAATCCCCGGCGGGCGCTGGAGATGGAGATGCGGCGACGCCCCCGCGCGGCATGCGCGGGGGCGTCGCCGCACCCGGTTCGATCCGCGACCTACTCGTCGCGCGGAGGACGGCGGACGGGCGGGCGGCGCGTGCCCCCGCCGCCCCCGAAGCCCCCGCCGCGCGGGCCGCCGCGGGAGGGGGGCCCGCCCCCCTCGCGCGCGCCGCCGCCGCGGAAGCCCCCGCCCCGCGGACCCGCACCGCGCGGGCCGGTGCTGCCGGTGCCGCCCCCCGGACGGCGGGCGCGGTCGCCGCCGCGGTCGTAGTCCACGCGCACGCTGCGGCCCTTGATGGTGGTGCCGTTCACCGCGTCGATCACCCGCTGCGCCGCGTCGGCGGGCACCTCGACGATGGAGAAGGTGTCGCGGATGTCGATCTTCCCCACGCTGCTCCCGGGGATGTCGGCCTCGCCCGCGATGGCGCCCACCAGGTCGCCGGCGCGGATGCCGTCGCGCTCGCCCACGCCCACGAACAGGCGCGTGAACGGCGCGGGCGCCCCACCGGAGGTGGACTCGCGCTGCAGCGGCAGGCGCGCGCCCGCGGACGACGCGGAGGCGCGCGGCGCGGCGGCGGGCGCCGGCTCGGCCGCGGGGACGGGCGCGCGCTTGCGCAGCAGCGCGGCGGCGGCGGCGGCCACCTCGGCGGCGGTGTAGTCCTCGAACAGCGGCTCCAGCACCAGCATCTGCGCGCCCACGTCCTCCTCGCGGATGGCGCGGCGGATCTCCTGGCGGAAGCGGCGCAGCTCGTCGGCCGCCGGGTGCTGCTCGCCGGTGATCCCCGCGGGGCTCGCGGCGAAGCCGGCGCGCTTCGCGATCTCGCGCAGGTGCGGCAGCTCGCGCGGCTGCACCAGCACGAAGCCGGTGTGCTCGCCGCCATGGCGCGCGCGCAGCGCCTCTTCGTCGCCCGGCACGTCGAACGAGATCACCGTGCCCGCGCCGTCCAGCCCCTCGGCCGAGCCGGTGACCACCACGTCGGCGTCCTCGTCGTCTCCATCCCCCACCAGGAAGCCGCGCAGCGACAGCGCCTCGGCTACCTGCGCGGCCCGCTCCTCGGTACGGCACACCAGCGTGGGCGGCGCCTCGCCGTTCCCCGCGCCGCCCAGCAGCCGCGCGACCGTGTCCACCTTCTCGCGCTCGCTGACGGGAACGTAGCCGACCATGCCGGTCGTCGCCGCCTCCACCGCGTCGGGAACGGCGGGCTGCGTGGGATACTTCACCGAGCGCTTCACCCGGCGGTCGATCAGGTCCTGCACCGCGGGGGTGGAGGTGGTGGTGATGACCACGCGCTGCGCGGTGCGCGGCACGTTGTCGAACAGCGTTTCCATCGGCTCCCACCCGCCCAGCGCCTCGATGTCGCTGGCCCCGTCGATGACGATGGCCTCGACCGCGTCGAGCTTCACGCCGGACGTGCGGACCGCCTCCATCACCTGCGCGGGGGTGGCGACGAGGACGTCGGCCTCGCCCGCGGAGGTGCCCCAGCCGGGCCCGGAGACGGTGACCACCAGGTCGGCCGCATGGGCGATGGGAACGAGGGAAAGCGCCGCGTGCTCGGCCGCCTCGGCGGTGGGAACCAGCACCAGCACCCGCGTTCCCTGCCCTTCGCCGGACGCCCCGGCATCGCCCTCCTCGCCCTCACCCTCGCCGTCGCCGCCGGACGAGGCGCGGGGCTCGATGCGGTCCAGCACGCCCAGCGCGTACGCGAGCGTCTTCCCCGAGCCGCTGGAGGCGCGCGCCACCAGGTTCCCCTCGCGCCGCAGCACGGGGATGGCGGCCTGCTGCAGCGCGGTGGGGTGCTCGATCCCCTCCTCCTCGAGCGCCATCACCAGCGGCTCGCGAAGCCCGAGGTCGTTGAACGAAGCCATGTTTTCTTCCGATCCGTCTGGTCCGGGTACGTGTGCGTCCGAAGGGCGGCCAATATACGCGGTAGCAAGTATTCTGCCTACTCAAGCCCATTCCGTCACGCGGAAGCTGCGCGCGTCCGTCCCGGCTGGGTCCGGGCGGATCCCGGCGCACCGGAGGATGACCGAAGCATCGCGGCGCGGGATGCGGATCCGTCCACCCATCCCGCTCCTCACCGGAAAACACCCGCCGGAGCGTGCACGGGTCTTGCCTTTCGTCGCGCGGATGGCCGCCGGGGGGGCGGGCCACGGTGCCCGGGGAGACACGGATGCGAGCGAGCGAGCGGGGGGCGGCGGCACTGGAACCGGCGGGGGCGTACCTCGCCGAGGCCAGCCGCGTGCTCTCCGATTCGCTCGACTACGAGACCACGCTGGGGCGCGTGGCCGAGCTGGCGCTGCCGCAGCTGGGCGGGTGGTGCATCGTGGACCTGCTGGAGGAGGACGGCACCATGCGCCGCGTGGCCGTGGTGCACCCCGACCCCGCCCGCCAGCCCATGGCCCGCAGGCTGGTGAGCGGATGGCCGCCGCACCGCGACGACCCGCTGGGGCTGCCGGTGGTGATGCGCACCCGCCGCGCCGAGCTGATCCCCGACGTGAGCGAGGACATGCTCACCACCGCGGCGCACGACTCCGAGCACCGGCGCGTGCTGCAGGCGCTGGGGATGGGCGCCGTGATCGTGGCGCCCATGCTGGCGCGCGGCAGCGTGCTGGGCGCCATCACCTTCGTGAGCGGACCCGGGCAGCACTACGGCGACGAGGACCTGGCGGTCGCCGAGGACCTGGCCCGCCGCGCCGGCATCTCCATCGACAACGCCCGCCTCTTCCGCGCCGCCGAGCGCGCCCGCGCCCAGGCCGAAGAGGCCAGCCGCGCCAAGAGCGAGTTCCTGGCCGCCATGAGCCACGAGATGCGCACGCCGCTGAACGCGGTGCTGGGCTACGTGGACCTGCTGGAGGTGGAGATCGCCGGGCCGCTGACCGAGGAGCAGCGCGAGCAGATGGCCCGCATCCGCGGCTCCAGCGCGCAGCTGCTGGCGCTGGTGGACCAGGTGCTGGACCTGGCGCGGCTCGAGTCCGGGAGCCTGCCCGTGGCCCGCGAGCGCGCCCCGGTGCGCGAGGCGGTGGACGAGGCGCTGGGGCGCATCCGCACCGCGGCCGCGGCGGAAGGGGTGGCGCTGGCGAACGAGTGCCCCGGCGACAGCCGCGGCTACTTCGTCGGCGACGTGGGGCGCGTGGGCGAGGTGCTGGACCACCTCCTTTCCAACGCGGTGAAGTTCACCGGGCGCGGCGGCCAGGTGCGGGTGACCTGCGGCGTGGCGGGGCGCGCGGACCCCGGCGCGCGGGTGAGCGGGCCCGGGCCGTGGGCCTGCATCGAGGTGGAGGACACGGGGGTGGGGATCGAGCCCGGGCGGCTGGACGAGATGTTCGAGCCCTTCCGCCAGGGGAGCGCCGGGCACACGCGCACCGAGGGGGGCGCGGGGCTGGGGCTGACCGTGGCCCGCCACCTTTCCCGGCTGATGGGGGGCGACGTGACGGTCCGCTCGTCGCCCGGCCGGGGCTCGTGCTTCACACTCTGGCTTCCCGCGGCGCCGGAGAGCGAGGTGGACCTGGAGCGCGACGAGCGGGCGCGGCGCCGCAGCGGGCACGCCATCGAGGCGGCCGGGCGCGACCTCACCTGCCACGTGGACGGCGTAATGGAGGCGTACGTCCGCCGCATCCGCGGCGACGCCCGGCTGCGGAGCGCGCGCGACGCCACCACCGTGGACCTGCTGGACCACGCCGCCACGCTGGTGGCCGACGTGGCGCAGTCGATGGTGGTGCTGGGCGGGGTGGCCGAGGACACGCCACGGCTGCTGCGCGACGGCAGCCGCATCCAGCGCTTCGTGGCCGAGCTGCACGCCGAGCAGCGCCGCCGCCTGGGGTGGACCGAGCCCGAGCTGCGGCGCGACTTCGAGGTGCTGCGCGAGGAGGTGGAAAGCTCCGTGCGCACGCACTGTCCCCCCGGCGAGGGCGCCGAGGCGGCGGCCGCGGTGGCGGCGCGGCTGCTGCGGCAGTCCGAGCGCGTGGGGATGCAGGCGTACCGCGCCGCCGCGGCCAGCGACGAGCCCACCTCGCCGCCGCCCGAGGCGCGGAGCGGCGCACCCTCAGCCGAGCGGCAGGGCGATGTCGGACGACCCGGTTGAAGAGGCCGCGCGCATCCGCGAGTCGCTGGCGGAGGCGGTGAAGAAGGTCCGCGCGGGCGGCGCCTCCCCCCGCGGCGGTAACGCGGAGCCCACGCAAGCCGTGCGGAGCGAGCACGACCGCGCCGTGAATGCGCTCCTGAGCCGCACGCGCGCGGTGATCGACCGCACCCGCCGCGTCATCGAGCAGACGCGGACCAATCTCCAGCGCCTCGCCGGAAAGGACGGCGACGGCGAGAAGCCGGAGTAGGCTCGCCATCTTGCCCCTCCATCTCTCTGACCCACAGAGAGACGTCATCCTGAGGCCGGCCACACTGTCGTTGCCCCGCACGAGCGGTTGCAGGCCGAAGGATCTATAGGCGAGGTCGCACGTGCGCTGCCGGGTCGCACGATCGATCCCCGAATTCGGTATTGATACCGCGTCCGGAGGAAGAATCAGCGCGTCCCGTCGAGTCACGTGCTGCCGCGGCTCTAGATCCTTCGGCCTGCAACCTACTGTTCAGACCCTGATTACGGTGTGACCGGCCTGAATGGAAAGTTCGCGGGCTGGCCCCCTCACCGGCGACTAAAGTCGCAGCAACAACTACGGGAAGCCTCGCAAACTGCGCGAGGCTGTTCGGCTCGGCGGCGAGTTCCGATTCCGGAGGACGCCCCTTTCATCCAACGTGGTCGCGCGCAGCGCGGTGTTCGACTCAGGATGACGTCAGGCTGGTGCGGCGTGGAACATCTCATTTTCCGGATCTGGTATGAGAGGCCTTCTTTGCCGGATCGGGTTGGACGCCGATGCGAAAAGGCCGCGGAGGAGAATCGATCTCCCCCGCGGCCTCTTCACTTTCCGGCAAGGATCAGGGGCGCTTGCCGGTGGTGTCGCGCGTGCCGCCCAGGTGCGCGGGGGTGCCGCCGCCGGAGGGCGTGGAGATGTCGCTGGGCCCGGTCGCCGACGGCGGCGGCGCCTGCACCGGCGGCACGCCGGAGCCCGCGCCCGGCGCGGCCGCCCCGCCCTGCGTCTGCGCGGGGGAGATGCCGGTGCTGCCGGTGGGCGCGGGCGCGCTGCCGGGGTTCGGGTCCTGCGCGCTGGAGTTGCTGCCGCTGGTGGCCCCGCCGTTCATTCCCGTGGTGTCGTTGGGGCTTCCCTCGGTGCCGCCGCCCTGATAGTCGCCGCCGCCCGGCTTCGAGCACGCCGCGCCGAGCATCGCCACCGCCGCCAGCGTTGTGGCAACCCGCTTTCCGATCATCTCCATCTCCTTGCGCTGAGCCTCCGCGGGCCCGCCCTCCGCGGCGCCCGAGCCGCGCTCCCGGGCGCAATCCACATGCCCGCTTCGCCGCAACGCAAAGCCGCCCCCGCCGGATGAGGCGAAGGCGGCGATGTCATTCTTCTTCCGGCGTCACGAGGCGCGGCGAAGCGCGTCGCTGATCTCTTCGGTGATCTCCACCTCACCGAACAGGGAGCGGGGATACAGGTAGTCTTCCCCGCTCTCGTCGATGACCCGGAGGAAATCCATCCCCTCCGCTTCGGCGTCGGAAAGCACCTCATAAAGCTTCCGGATCTCCAGCGAAGCACGGGTTTCCGCG
The DNA here is from genome assembly GCF_035474595.1 of Longimicrobium sp. NCBI lineage: Bacteria > Pseudomonadati > Gemmatimonadota > Longimicrobiia > Longimicrobiales > Longimicrobiaceae > Longimicrobium > Longimicrobium sp. The sequence continues at coordinate 49,356 of NZ_DATIND010000064.1, read as the reverse complement.
TTGAAGAGGCAGACGGCCCAGCGGTTCATCGGACGATTGATTCTGGTCCCGAACGGAAGCGGGACGTACAATTCCGCGGCCTCGAATCTCCAGTCCCCATAATCTTACAAGCCGCACGAGATGCCGGAAGACCTGACGGACGCGCTGCAGGACGCACGGGCGGCGGAGAAGGAGCACGCGCTCTTCTACCGCGGGCTGGCGGCCGCCGCCGAGGAGCGCGGCGACGCGGCGCTCGGCGAGCGCTTCAACGAGCTGCACGCCGACGAGCAGCACCACCTCTCGCGGCTCACCGCGCGGCTGATGGAGATGGGCGCCGCGCCGCGCGACCTGGCCCGGGTGACGACGGCCGCGCTGGGGCTGGACGGGTGGGAGATCGAGGCCCGGCTGCGCGAACGCGCCGAGGTGGCCCGCTACGAGGCGCTGCTGGCGCGCGGCTACGACGCGCAGACGGAATCGCTGCTGCGCGAGATCCTGCACACCGAGCGGCACCACGCCGCGGAGCTGGGGGGCAAGTGGACGCCGGCCTGAGCCTGGGACTGACGGGAAAGCGCGCCGTGGTGAGCGGCGCCTCGCGCGGGGTGGGGCGCGCCGCCGCGCTGATGCTGGCGCAGGCCGGCGCCGACGTGGGCGTGGGCTTCCTGAGCCGCGAGGCCGACGCCGAGGCCGCGGCCGCCGAGATCCGCGCGCTGGGGCGGCGGGCCTACGCGCAGGCGGGCGACATCTCCACCCCGTGGGGCGCGGAGCTGCTCTTCGAGCGCGCGCTGGTGGAGTTCGGGGGGATCGACATCTTCGTGGGGAACGCCGGGGTGTGGGTGCCCGACGAGGTTTCCATCGCCGACATGACCGACGAGCAGTGGCGGCGCACGGTGGCGCAGAACCTGGACTCCATCTTCCACACCGTGCGGCTGGCGGCGCGCTTCGTCACCCCCCACGGGCGCATCGTCCTGGTCTCGTCCACCGCCGGGCAGCGGGGCGAGGCCTTCCACGCGGACTACGGCGCGGTGAAGGGCGCCGTCATCTCCCTGACCAAGTCGGTGGCCGTGGAGCTGGCGCCGCGGGGGATCACGGTGAACTGCGTGGCGCCAGGGTGGACCGACACGGAGATGGTCGAGAAGCCCATGGCCGCCGGCCGCGCGCGCATCGAGGCGTCGATCCCGCTGGGGCGCGTGGCGAGCGCCGAGGACGTGGCGGGGCCGATCGTGTTCCTCTGCTCGGCGCTGGCGCGGCACTTGACCGGCGAGGTGCTGAACGTGAACGGCGGGAGCGTGCTCTGTGGCTGAGCGCGCCCTTCCCCGCATCCTGCTGCTGGCCACCGGCGGCACCATCTCCATGCGCAGGAGCGCCGAGGCCGGCGGCGCCGTCCCCCAGCTCACCGGGCAGGAGATCGTGGAGGCGGTGCCGGGGATCGAGCACGTGGCCCAGCTGGAGGTGCGCGAGTTCGGGCGCTTCCCCGGGCCGCACATGACCATCGAGCGGATGTGGGAGCTGCGCGCGGCGATCCTGGACGCCTTCGCGCAGGGCGTGGAGGGCGTGGTCGTCACCCACGGCACCGACACCATCGAGGAGACGGCGTACCTGCTGGACCGCTCGCTCCCGGCCGAGATCCCGGTGGTCATCACCGGCGCGATGCGCAATTCGTCGGAGCTGTCGTGGGACGGGCCGGCCAACCTGATGAGCGCCACCGAGGTGGCCGCCGCCCCCGAGGCGCGCGGGCGCGGGACGATGGTGGTGATGGACGAGGAGATCGTGCAGGGCGCCGAGGTGGTGAAGACGCACACCGAGCAGGCGGGCACCTTCCGCTCGCCCAACTGGGGGCCGCTGGGGATCACCGACACCGGGCGCGCCCTCTTCTACCGCGAGAGTCGCCGCCGCCCCACGCTGGCGCCGCGGCACCCCGTCGTGCCCGTGGACCTGATCAAGATCGTCGCCGGGGCCGACGCGCGGCTGGTGGAGGCCAGCCTGGACAGCGGCGCCAACGCCATCGTGCTGGAGGCGATGGGGCGCGGCAACGTTCCCCCCGCCGTCCTCCCCGGCATCCGCCGCTGGATGGACGCGGAGAAGCCCGTCGTCGTCGCCACGCGGTCCTCGCGCGGGCGGGTGCTGGATACCTACGCGTACGAGGGTGGCGGCCACCAGCTGCGGGAGATGGGGTGCATCTTCGCCGACCACCTCACCGGGCAGCAGGCGCGCATCGAGCTGATCCTGGCGCTGGGCGTGCACGGCCGCGACGTGCAGCGCATCCGCGACACCGTGGAGGCGGGCCGATACGAGGAGTAGGGGAGATGGCGAAGATCCGGATCGACTGGGTCGAGCTCGAGATGGCGATGGACAGCGGCGACGGGATGATGCGCTGGTACCTCGACCGCGAGACCGGCGTCGTGATCGGGCTGGACGACGACGATGAGCTCGAGGAAGAGGAGGAGATCCGCGCGGCGATCGCCGCGGACGAGGACGACCGCTACCTCGCCATCCCTTCGCTGTCGTCGCACGAGGGGTTCCGGGTGATGGAGGACTTCGCGAGCATGCAGGACGACGCGCGGGTCCGCGGCGCGCTCCTCGACGCGCTCGACCGCCGGCACCCGTTCCGCTCGTTCAAGGACGCGCTTGCCGGCTTCCCGGAGGTCCGGGAGAAATGGTTCGCGTACCAGTCCGAACGCCTCCGCGAGGACGCGCTCGCGTGGCTGCGCAGCGAGGGGATCGACGCCGAGCTGGTGCCGTACGTCGACCGCTCCGCCGAGAAATCCTGAACCGCAGGATCACGCAGAGGGAACGGAGAACTCACCCCGAGATGAGTTTCTCCGTTCCCTCCGTTCCCTCCGTTCCCTCCGTGTGATTCGGCTTTTCAGTTGGCCGACGGCTGCGAGTCCTCGCGGTAGGCGCCGATGGAGAGGCTCACGGCGCGGTTCAGCAGGCGGCGGACGACGGGGAGCGCCTCGTCGACCGCGCGGCTGGCGGCCACGTCGCGGGCGGCGTTCAGCGACGTCTCGATCTCCTCGCCCAGGATCTCGTACTCGCGCCGCACCTCGGCCTCGCTCCATCCCAGGCGGCAGCGCTGGCGGCCGTGGCGGATGGCCAGCAGCCGCTGCACGTCGTCGGCGTCCTTCGCGATCCCCCGCGCGTCGTCCCCGTCTTCCTCCAGCACCACCAGCACCTGCGCCAGGTCCGTCACCAGCGTGACCAGGTGGTCCTCCAGCTCCGAGCGGGTGTGGCGGCGGGCGCTGGGCGTGCCCGGGTCCACGCGCAACCGCTCGGCGTAGCCGCGCACGACGCCCGCGGCCGAGGTGGCCAGGTGCTGCGCGACCGGGGTGAGCGACCCCTGCCCGCGCGACACGGTCCCGTCGCCCGCCTGCGGCTGCGGCGCGCCGGCGGGAAGCCAGAGCGAGAAGACGGAGCCCTTTCCCGCGCGGCTGCGCACCGTCAGGTCGCCGCCCATCAGCCGCGCCAGGCGCCGGGAGATGGCGAGGCCGAGCCCGCTTCCCTGGTGCGCGCGGGTGAGCGCGTTGTCCACCTGCACGAAGGGCTCGAAGACGGCGCCCAGCCGGTCCGCGGGGATGCCGATCCCGGTGTCCTCCACCCGCGCGCAGGTCCACGGACCGGGGCCGTGCAGCTCGGCGTCGCGGTCGGGCTCGGCGCACTCGCAGCAGAGCCGGATGCTCCCCCCCGCATCGGTGAACTTGATGGCATTGCCCAGCAGGTTCACCAGGATCTGCTGCACCCGGGTGTCGTCGCCCCAGTACTCCACCTCGTCGGCGCACTCCAGCTCCAGCCGCAGCCCCTGCGCCTCGGCCTGCGGGCGCAGCAGCCCGATGGCCGCCTCGGCGGTGCGCGCCAGCGAGGCCCGCGCCGGCGCCACCGCCAGCCGCCCCGCCTCCACCCGCGCGAAGTCCAGCACGTCCTCCACCAGCGCCAGCAGGTGCCGTCCGCTGGCGCGGACGCGCTCCAGGTACTGGCGCTGGCCCTCGGTCATCGGCCCCTGCACCTCCAGGTCCAGCAGGTCGGCGTAGCCCAGGATGGCGTTGATGGGGGTGCGGATCTCGTGCGACATGGTGGCCAGGAAGCGGCTCTTCTCCACGTTGGCCGACTCGGCCGCGCGCAGCGCCTGCCGCAGCTGCTCCTCCACCGCGCGCAGGCGGGAGAGGTCCTGCACCACCATGCTGAAGCCGAACAGCTCGCCGTCGCGGTGGAGCGCGGTGAGCACCACGCGCGCCGGGAAGGGGCCGCGGTCGCGGGCGGTGCGCGTGCCCTCGCCGATGTACTCGCCGTGCTCGGCGGCGTAGCGCAGGTGCCCGTCGGGGTTCCCGTCCTCGGCGCCGCCGGCGGGGTAGAGAAAGCCCAGCGGCTGGCCCACCACCTCGGCGGGGGTGTACTCGGCCATCCGCACGGCGCCCTCGCCCCAGTGCGTGATCACGCCGTGCGGGTCCATCAGCGAGATGGCGTAGTCGTGGACGCGCTCCACCAGCAGGTGGTAGGGAGTCGCGCCCGCGCCGCGCGACCCCGGCGCGGAGCCCTCGCCCTCTCCGGGGAGCCGCGCGTCCCTCCGGCCGTTGCCGTGTCCGTTCGCCGCCGCGCCGGGTGCCGTTCCGCCGTTCATCCCAATCCCGGGAATCCGTCCTGAGCGCGGGCCCCCGCCCGCATCCGAGCGACCCAAGTACAAGCTGCATGCCAGCTTACTGGAGAGGCGGGAAGATGGGCGAAAACAGCCGTCCGCCGCGGCCTTCCGGCGGGGGCTGGACGCGCGCGGAGCGGCGGCGTAGCATGGCTCGCCCCGCGGCACTCCGTCGCGCGGCGAGGCGGGACGGAGCCCCGCGGCGGGCGCGGATTCTGCAACGGTCACGCGCCCCGTTCCCCGCCGCGGACGTCCGCTCCCGATCGCCCGCGACGCGGCCCCACGCGCCCGACCACTCCGTCCAGCGACGATGCCCCGACGCGCCGGTATCTCCATCTCCCTCCCTGCCTTACGTCTCCCGCGGGCCGCGCCGTGGTGAGGGTCACGGGCGAGCGCCGCAGCGGCGTCCTGCTGCACCCCACCTCGCTTCCCGGCGAGGGGACGGGCGACCTGGGCGCGCACGCGTACCGCTTCGTGGACTGGCTGGCCCTGGCCGGGCAGACGCTCTGGCAGATCCTCCCGCTGGTGGCCGTGGGCGAGAGCGGCTCGCCCTACAACGGCCTTTCCGCCTTCGCGGGGAACGTCACCCTTCTTTCCGCCGACCTGCTGGTGGAGGACGCGCTGCTGGACGAGGACGAGGCGCGCGCCCCGGCGTTCGACCCCGCGCGGGCGGACTTCGCGGGCGCGGCGCGGTGGAAGGACGGGCTGCTGCGCCGCGCGCACGCCGCCTTCCGCGCCTCCGCGTCGCCGGGGCTGCGCGCGGGGTTCGCCGAGTACCGCGAGCGGCAGCGCGGGTGGCTGGACGACTGGACGCTCTTCCGCGCGCTTCGCGACGTGCACGGCGCGCCGTGGACCGCGTGGCCGGAGCCGCTGCGGCGCCGGGACGCCGGCGCGCTCGCCGCGGCATCCGGGGAGCTGGCGGGAGAGATCGAGCGGCACGCGCTGGCGCAGTTCCTGTTCGACCGGCAGTGGGGCGAGCTGCGCCGCTACGCCGCCTCGCGCGGCATCTTCGTGGTGGGCGACATCCCCATCTTCGTGGCCCACGACAGCGCCGACGTGTGGGCGCACCCGGAGATCTTCGCGCTGGACGAGGGCGGCCATCCCACCGTGGTCAGCGGGGTGCCGCCCGACTACTTCAGCTCCACCGGGCAGCGCTGGGGGAACCCGCTCTACCGCTGGGACGTGCTGGAGCGCCAGGGCTACGGCTGGTGGACGGCGCGCTTCCGGCGCACGCTGGAGATGGTGGACATCGCGCGCATCGACCACTTCCGCGGCTTCGAGAGCTACTGGGAGGTGCCGGCCGACGAGGCGACGGCGCTGCACGGCCGCTGGATGCCCGGCCCGGGAACGCGCCTGTTCGCCGCGGTGGAGCGCGAGCTGGGGCCGCTTCCGCTCATCGCCGAGGACCTGGGGATCATCACCCCCGAGGTCGAGCGGCTGCGCGACGAGCTGGGCTTTCCCGGGATGCGCGTCCTCCAGTTCGCCTTCGGCCAGGACGATCCGGAGAATCCCCATCTCCCCCGCAACTACCCGCGCGAGTGCGTTGCGTACACGGGGACGCACGACAACAACACCGCGCTGGGATGGTGGCACGACGAGGCGGGCGCCGGCGAGCGGGCCGCGCTGGCGGAGCTGGCGGGGGACGCGCACCCGGCCGAGGTGGGGTGGCGGATGATCGAGGTGGTGCTGGGGTCGCGGTCCGACCTGGCGGTGATCCCGCTGCAGGACGTGCTGGGGCTGGGAAGCGAGGGGCGGATGAACACGCCGGGGTCGGTGAGCGGCGACTGGCAGTGGCGCTTCCGCGACGGGTCGCTGACGCGCGAGCGGGCGTCGCGGCTGCGCGAGATCACCGCGCGAACCGGGAGGCTGCATGGCGAAGAACGGCGCTGAGGCGGCGGGCGGGCCCGTCGCCTTCATCTCCGGCGGCGCGGGAAACCTGGGGCGCGCCGTCACCCGCGTGTTCCTGGAGGCGGGGTGGCGCGTCTCGGTGGCGCTGCACCACACCGACCGCAAGGACGCGCTGGACGAGCTGAAGTCCGCGTACGCCGGGCGCGTGTCCACCTGCATGCTGGACCTGACCACCGAGCGCGGCGCCGACTCGGCCATCCGCCAGACGACCCAGTGGGGCGGGAGACTGGACGCCGTGGCGCACGTGATGGGCGCGTGGCACGGCGGCGCGAAGGTGGGGGATACCTCGCTGGGCGTGTGGGAGGCGATGATGTCGGTGAACCTCACCAGCGGCTTCCTGCTCGCGAACGCCGCCATCCCGCGGATGGCGGACGGCGGCGGCGGGTCGATCGTGTTCGTGGCCTCGCGCGCGGCGCGCGAGCAGCGCGCGGGGAACGGCGCGTACGCGGTCAGCAAGGCGGGGCTCATCGTCCTGGCCGAGACGATCGCCGAGGAGTACCGCGACCGGGGCGTCCGCGCCAACGCCGTGCTCCCCGGCACCATCGACACCCCCGCCAACCGCCGCTCCATGCCGGACGCCGACGCCTCGAAGTGGACGCCGCCGGAGGAGATCGCGCGCGTGGTCCTCTTCCTCGCCTCCCCCGAGTCCGCCCCCGTCAACGGCGCCGCCGTCCCCGTCTACGGCCGCAGCTGATGCCGGATCTTGCAATCACCCGTGCATTGCAAACGCACAGAGAGACGTCATCCCGAGTCGAACACCGCACTCACGCGACCATGGAGGATGAAAGGAGATCGGTCGTGAGCACCGGGGCCGCGGAGTGAGCGGATCAGCCTCGCGCAGTTTGCGAGGCTTCCCGTAGTTGTTGCTGCGACTTCAGTCGCCGGTGACTGACTGCGCCAGGAACTTTCCATCCGGGCCGGCCACACCATCGTTGCCTCCCACACGAGCGGTCGCAGGCCGAAGGATCTACAGGCGAGGTCGCACGTGCGCTGCCGGATCGCACGGTCGATCTCCCACATCGTGACGAAGCCCCCGCTCCGGAAATCCGGCCAGGGGCTTCATCGTTCGCGATCCGGTCGGCGCCTACTGCACGGTCACGTCCTGCTCCAGCCGCACGCCGTCGCCGATGGGCTCGCCGGCGGCGGCCATGCCGGCGTGCTCCACGCGCACGTGGTAGGTGCCCGGCGCCAGGCCGGAGATGTCCGCGCGGTAGCCCGAGACGGCGATGAAGCCGGGACAGGCGTGCTCGGTGTCGTGCTTCAGCTCCAGGCGGAACACCAGGTCGCCGCCGTCCACGCGCGCGGTGGGCTTCGGCGAGTCGCAGCCGCCGTAGGTGTAGGTGCCGTAGATGGTCACGGTGCCGGACGCGCTGCTCCCCGCGGTGAACGGGGGCGTCCCCGCCAGGGGAACGCCGATGTTGTTGAACGACACCGGCACGCGGTTGCCGCCGGTGGCGTCGGAGCACGCCGCCAGCGCGGCGAGGGAGAGCGCGCCGGCCAGGGCGCGGAGGGTCGGTACGAGCTTCATCTTTCCTGTGATCGTCTTGCGGTTCGATGTGTGTGAGCCGCGGATTCAGAACCGCAGCTGTGGAACGACCTGCACGCCCGCGGCCCAGCGCGAGCCGGAGCTGTCCTCGCCGTGGCTCCAGAGCACCGTGCCCTCGACCGCCACGGGAAAGCGCTGGGCGACATTGAACACGCGCCCCAGCGCCAGCCCCGCCGCGGGCCCGGCCTCGTGGCTGACCTGCGCGTCCGTCACCCCGCCGGAGCCCACGAAGTAGGTGGCGAAGGCGTGCCGCCCCAGCCCCACGCCCGGGCGGACGTAAACCTGCTCCGGGTCGCCGATCTGCACCGAGGCCAGCAGCGACACGGTGTTCAGCACCACCGGCCGCCGGTTCACCTGCGTACCGCCGAGCTCGTTGGTCACGACGATGTCGGAGTTGCGCGGCCGGTCGTCGCCCAGGCCGTGCACGCCCACCTCCAGCATGGCGGCCAGCGAGCGGCTGAATCCCCATCCCACCCGCCCGTGCAGCGCCGGGCCCAGGCGGTGCTGCCCCAGCTCGTCGTTGTTCACCGCGCTCACGCCCACCCCGATCCCCACGAACGGCCCGCGCGGGTTCAGCTGCGCCCCGGCGCGAGGGGCGATCACGGCCGACGCGGCGAGCACGGCGGCGACGAGGAAGGTGGAAGAGCGATTCATCTCCGGTCTCCGGCGAAGAAGTTCCGTCGTCCTATCGAATTCGGGATCGGTCGTGCAAACCGGCAGCGCACGTGCGGCCTCGCCTATGGATCCTTCGGCCTGCAACCGGTCGTGCCAGGGCAGCTACGGTGTGGCCGGCCTCAGGATGACGTCTCTCCTGATTTTCGGAACAGATCCGCTGTCAGAAGCGGACGTCGCGCACCACCTGCACCCCGGCGGACCAGCGCGGGCTGCTGCTGTCCTCGCCGCCGCTCCAGCGCGCCACCGCCTCCACGCCCAGCGGAAACCCGGGGATCACGCTCACCTCGCGGCCCACGGCCAGCCCGGCCGCGGGGCCCCACTCACCCTCGGTCTCCAGCTTCCACCCGTCCGTGGGGAGCGGGCGGTACGAGGCGAAGGTGTGCCGCGCGAAGCCGATCCCGGGGCGCACGTAGATCGTCCGCGGCGAGCCCGCCTGCAGCGACGCGAGCACCGAGAGCGTCCGCAGGTTGTGGGGGATGCCCGGCGGGCCGCCGATGACGGCCAGGTCGGGGAGGGGCTGGATCCCCACACGGGTGCGCCCGATCCCGTCCAGCCCTCCCTCCACCAGCAGCGCCATCGTGGGGCTGAGCGCCCATCCGGCGCGCAGGTGCAGCGACGGAGTCACGCGCGACTGGTCCGTAGCCGGCTCGCCCACGCGGGCGACGCCGACCCCGGCTCCAACGAATGGTCCGGCCTGGGCCGCGGCATGCGTCCCCGCCGCCGACGTGGCGAGCGCGAGGAGGATGGGGAGAAGCGAAGCGTGTTTCATCTGCCGGACTCTCGGGTCTGTGTGGGACTAGAACTGGATCTCGCGCACGATCTGCACCCCCGCCGACCAGCGCGCCGGGGTGCTGTCCTCGCCGCGGCTGTAGAGCGCCACCGCCTCCACGTTCAGCGGAAAGCCGGGGATCGGCAGCTCGCGCCCCACGGCGATGCTGGCGGCCGGGCCCCACTCGTGGCTCGTCTGGGAGATGAGCACGTCGCCGTCCCGCTGCCGGTAGCTCCCGAACGAGTGCCCCGCGAACCCCACGCCCGGGCGCACGTAGAGCGTCTGCGTGGTGCCCAGCTGCAGCGACAGCAGGAGCGACTGCGTGCCCAGCTTCACGCGCCGCGACGGCAGCTCGGAGCTGCCGGACGGGCCCTCGACGATCACCGTGGCGGAATCGACGTTCTTGTCGTTCGCCGTGTTGAAGCTGCTCTCCAGCATCAGCGCCACGGCGGGGCTGAAGCGCCACCCCGTGTGCAGGTGCGCCATGAAGCCCACGTTGGCCACGTCCGAGGCCGGCTCGCTGGTGCGGCCCAGGCCGCCCCCCGCGCCGATGAAGAAGCCGTGGGCGTCGCGCGCCGCCTGCGCGCGGGAGGTGGCCGGGAGCGCCGCCAGCGCGGCGGCCAGGAGCACGGACGAGCGGACGATGAGTGTGCGCATGTCGTTGTGGGATAAGGGGGATGGGCGGGAGGATACGGTCAACTGTGCGGGCGCGCCGCCTCCGGCGCAACCCTCGTCCGTAGAACGCGCGGATGCGGCGGGATGTGACTGCGTGGACATTCCGCGGCCATCCGGGGGAGATCGTGGGCCGCGCACGCACGAAGGGCCGGGAGCGATCCCGGCCCTTCGCCCTGCCACCGTCCACGCGGTCCCGGTCAGACCGGCGGCGGCCCGCACCCCGCGGCGCAGTTGCTGTTGCCGCAGCCGGCCACGCAGTTGGTGTTGCCCGGATCGGCGCCGCCCGCGGCGGCTTCCAGCTCGTCCACCGACAGCTCGTCGTCGTCGCGCTGGATGGGTCGATCGGCCATGAGGCCTCCGTTCGTCAGAGGTGGATCGAAAGCGGGTGGAGCTCCGCGGTCCGGGAGAGCGGCATCACCTGAATCGCCGCCGCCCGCCCGTCCCATCTCCCGTGCGGTCAGACCGGCGGCTTGCCGCAGCCCGCCACGCAGTTGCTGTTGCCGCACCCCGCCACGCAGTTGGTGTTGCCGCCGCCGTCGATGCCGCCCGCGGCGCTCTCGAGCTCTTCCACGCTCAGCTCGTCGTCGTCGAACGCGCGCGTGGCCGAAGGATCAGCCATCGGGCCTCCCTGGGTGAAGAGAAAGGTTGAGAACGGAACCCTGCACGCCGGCGGAAGACCGGAGGCTCGCGGGCGGCATCTTCCCGCCCGCTGCTCCCGTTTCCGCCCGCGCTTCACCCGGGTGGAGCTCCCGGCTCTGCGGCCGGGACCGGATGGTGTTCCCCGTGCGCCCTGCCTCCTCCACCGGCCGGTGGCCGGCGCGGTGGAGGGCGCCGGGGACCTTAGAGCGGATCCTTGTTGAGCGGGCCGCAGCCGGCGGCGCAGTTGGTGTTGCCGCACCCCGAGACGCAGTTGGTGTTGCCCGCGGGGTCGGTGCCCCCCGCCACGTCGTCCAGCTCTTCGACCGACAGCTCGTCGTCGTCGTAGGCGCGGGGTGCGATGGAGTCGGCCATGGTGCCTCCAGACGTGAGATGAGGGGAACGGTCCCCGGAGCAGGGAACCCCGCGCCGGGCCGGAAAGCCGGGCCGCGCACCCGCCGCGGCCCGTTCCTGACGGGTTCGGCCACGACCGCTTGCCCGCGTCCTGGGACTCAGACCGGCAGCGGCCCGCACCCGGTGACGCAGTTGGTGTTGCCGCAGCCCGAGACGCAGTTGGTGTTGTTGCCTTCCACGCCGCCCGCGGCGCTCTCCAGCTCCTCCACCGACAGCTCGTCGTCGTCGCGCCCGCGAATGGGATCGCTCATGCCTGCCTCCCGACGTGAAAGGGAAAGATCCGGAAACGGTGATACCCGCTCACACGCCCCTCAGCCGCGGCCCGCGCGGCCATCGCCCGAGTATCCCGGAGACCGGGCGGCACGGGCGCCGGAGCCTTACAGCGGGTCCTGGTTGTAGGGACCGCAGGCGCCGAAGCAGTTGGCGTTGCCGCACCCGCCCAGGCAGTCGCCGTTGGCGGGATCGAGATCGCCGCCCGCGGCGACCTCGAGCTCGTCTACCGACAGCTCGTCGTCGTTGTCACGCGCCCGCGCCCGAGCCGGCCTGGCCATGGTGCATCCTTCCCGGTGGGAGAAGACGGGGAGCCGGAGGCCGTCGCGCCGCGGCGGTGCCCGGCGAACCCATCGGCCCGCCGGGCTCCCGCCCTCGTCGCGAGGGGATGGGAGAGCGGCGGACCCGGGATCACGGCGTCTGGTTCAGCGGCCCGCAGCTGGCCACGCAGTTGCTGTTGCCGCATCCCGCCACGCAGTTGGTGTTGTTCCCCTCCACGCCGCCCGCGGCGGTCTCCAGCTCCTCCACCGTGAGCTCGTCGTCGTGCGCGTGCGCGCCGGCAGGATCGGCCATGGTGCCTCCATTCGTGTGAAGACGGTCCGGAGCAGGAGTGTCCTGCACGCCGGCGGAAAGACCGGGCGCGCGGGAGGGCATTGCTCCCTCCCACTCGCCGGCGCGGAGATCAGGGGGTCTGGTTCAGCGGGCCGCAGGCGGCCACGCAGTTGCTGTTGCTGCACCCCGCCGAGCAGTTGGTGTTGCCCCCCTCCACTCCGCCCGCCACGTCCTCCAGCTCGTCGACCGTCAGCTCGTCGCCGTCGCGCGCGTGCGCGGAAAACGGATCAGCCATGTTGCCTCTCCTGTCAGAGTCCGATCAGCCCCGGCCAGTCACGGCGTCTGGTTCAGCGGGCCGCAGCCGGCGGAGCAGTTGCTGTTGCCGCACCCGGCCACGCAGTTGGTGTTGCCCGTGCCCTCCCCGCCCGCCACGCCGTCCAGCTCCTCCACCGACAGCTCGTCGTCGTACGCGCGGGGTGCGGTCGGGTCGGCCATGATGCCCTCCAGGGGGAAGCGGAGACCGGGAGCAGGGAGCCCTGCACCACGCGGGAAAGGCAGGAGCCATGCCCCCTCGCGGCCCGCCTGCAAGTATTTTTAGCACAGTCGTTTGCGCGCTGGGGCGCGGCCGCTTTCGGACATTTGCATCGCCGCCCGTGTCTACGGAATAGACGGAGCGCTCTACTCGTCGCGCGCGGCGTCCATTCCGCGCGCACGCACCAACGCGGCGGCCCCGCCCGTCCACGAGGGGGACGGGCGGGGCCGCGGGGTCGATCGAGATCCGCCGGGTGTTCGCCTACTCGGTGTGCCGCGCGTAGGCCTCGGGCTTCAGGCGGTGGTGGCGGAGGAAGTCCATGAACTTCAGGTAGTCGCCCGGGTCGATGCCGATGCGCGGGAGGAGGCGCTTGTAGCTTCCGCCCGTCTCCGTCAGGCAGCGGTGCAGCAGCGCCCGCACGTCGGCGCGGCTGATCTCGCGCTCCATGAACGGCTCGCGCACCACGGCCCAGAAGCTCTCGCCGCCGCGCATCATCCGCTCGTACGCCGCCGTGGCCGCCTGCCCGGCCTGCACCTTCCCGTTCCCCGCGGCGCCCGGCGCGTGGCCGTTTCCGTCGGGGGCGGGGATGGGGATGGAGATGTCGAGGGGGATGCGGCGCACCATCCCGCCCCCCTCCAGCGCGGGGATCAGCTCGCCCGCGCAGATCTCCCGCCCCTCGGCCAGGTGGAAGCCCATGTCGATGAGCCCCTTCAGCTCGCGCACGTTCCCCGGCCAGTGGTACGCGCCCAGCACCTCGCGCGCGTCGCGCGCCAGCGTCTTGCAGGTGCCGTCGCACGCCAGCCCGGCCAGACAGTGCCCCGCGATCAGCTCCCAGTCGGCCCCGCGCTCGCGCAGCGCCGGCACGTGGATCCAGAAGTAGCGCAGGCGATAGAACAGGTCCTCGCGGAAGGTCCCCGCCTCGACCATGGGGCGCAGGTCGCGGCTGGTGGCGGCGATCACCCGCACGTCCACGTAGCGCACGCTGGTGCCGCCCACGGGCACGATCTCGCCCTCGCTCAGCGCGCGCAGGAGCATGGCCTGCGCGGGCGGCGAAAGCTCGCCGATCTCGTCCAGGAACACCACGCCGCCGTTGGCCTCCTCGAACAGCCCCCGGTGGTCCGCCACCGCGCCGGTGAAGCTCCCCTTCTTGTGCCCGAAGAGCTCGCTGGCCATCAGGTTGCCGTCGTGGTACTGCGCGCAGTTCACACGGATGAACGGCTTCCCGCGGCGCGCGCCCAGCAGGTACAGCGCGCGGGCGAACAATTCCTTCCCCGTTCCCGTCTCGCCGGTAAGCAGGATGGGGGCGTTGGAGGCGGCGAAGCGCTGCAGCTTGCGCTGCGACTCGATGAGCGCCGGGTCGCGGCCGATGAGCGTGACGGCGCGCGCCGCCCCCCAGCTCTCGACCGAGCGGTCGCGCACCGCCTGCGCCAGCTCGCTCAGCGCGCCGGCGGGCGGCATGGGCACCCCGTTACCGCGCACGCTCAAGCGGCCTCCGGGGCGCGGGTGCCCGACGGCGCAAACCAAACCGCCACAGCGCGCACCGCGCCACGACGGGCACGGCCGCACGCGGTGGCGGCGGAAAGGGAGGGGCGGCACGTACGACCGGGGGTGTGGCATCCCCGGCGGCGAGAGGATGGGGCGGTCATCTGCCCTCCGCGCGAATGAACCCCGGCATCCGGCGGCGGGCGCGTGGTGCGCCCAACCCCGGACCGGAAAGGATAAATCGCCGTCGCCCTGCTGTCAACGAAGCGTCGGCAAAGATGTGCTGAACGTCCGCGTTGCAACCTTCCGGCGCCACGGACGGGCCCGCGAACGCCGCAGCCGCGCCGCCCCGTCCGGGGCGGCCAGTGCCTCCAGCGGCAGCGCGAAGAGGGCCGCCAGCGTAGCACCCCGTTCCGCCACGCCGGTGTCCCGATGGGGCCGGGCGGCGTCGAACGCGGCCAGCGCCTCCACCGCCGCGCGCGCGAGCGAGGCCAGCACCGCGAAGGCCGCGTCGCCCAGCGCGCCGCGGTAGTTGGCCAGGCGCCCGCCCGCGCGGAAGCCGGGAAGCGCCTCCTCCACCCCCAGAAAGCGCGCGGCCCAGTCTGCCCGGTACCGGCCCGCGGCCGCGGCGATCCCGGCGAAGTCGGCCACGATCTCGTCGAGCGCGTGGGGGCGCATGGCCCCCAGCACGCGCTTGCTGAAGTAGTGCGCCGCCTCGTGCTCCAGGCGGATGGTGAGCGAGAGCTCGTTCCACCGCACCGGCTCCATCCCCATCTCCCCCGCCGCCACGCCGCTGTACGGGCCGGGGGCCAGCAGGACGAAGCGGTCCTGGTACAGCTCGCGGCGGGGTATCATCTCCCGCCACGCCGCGCTCCACTCTCCCTCGGCCGCGCCGGGATGCTCCGCCTCCCACGCGCGGCGCAGCGCGGCGACGCGGTCCCAGTTGTTGAACCCCGCCACCATCAGGGCGCCCATCGACGGGGGGACGGGCGACGGCTCGTTCTGCCGCGCCAGCGCGCGCACCAGGGTGACGAAGTCGTCGCGGCACCCGGCGGCGAGCACGGGAAGGCGTCCGGCCGGCGTGGGATGGACGAAGAGGCGCAGCGCCTCCGGCCGCGCCAGCTCCACGCCGGGGCCCTCCGGCGGGGCGAGGCCGCGGCGGGTGGCGGCGCGGTACTCGTCCGTCTCGCACATCCCCTGGGCGATGGGAAAACGCAGCTGCGGCAGCCGCTCGCGCAGCACGTTCCACGCGCCGCGCGCCTCCGCCTCGGCCGCGTACCCCGCCCACGCATCGGCGAACGGCTCGTCGTCCAGCGGGAGCGCGGGGGGGCGCGGCGGGCGGCGCAGCTCCACGGCGGTGTACGCCAGCAGCTCGGCGACCTCCGCCGGGCCGGCGCCGTGCCGGCGCAGGACCTCGGCGCGGAAGGCCCGGCCGCGCGCAGGGGCGTCCGCCCGCGTGCTCATCGCCGCCCCCGCGACGCCACCATCCCGGGAGACGCGGGGCTGGCGCCGCCCAGGTACTCGAAGCGCCCGCCGCGCACGGTGATGGTGGTGATGGGCTTGGTGGGCAGGTCGCCCGACGCGTCGAAGGTGAAGGGGCCGGTGACGCCGGTCCACCCGCGCGTCTCGTGCAGCGCGCGGGCGACACGGTCCGGCGCGGTGCTGTGCGCGCGGCCGATGGCGTCGGCCAGGAGGTGCACGGCGTCGTACCCCAGCGCGGCCGCGGCGTCGGGGGGCTGGCCGTAGCGCGCGCGGAAGGCGCCGGAGAAGCGCCGCACCTGCGGGTTCGGCGCGTCGGGGTGGAAGGCGGCCACGATCACCGTTCCCTCCGCGGCGGGGCCGGCGGCCAGGAGGTCGGGCACGCCCAGCGCGTCGCCGCCCAGCACGGGCGCGGTGATGCCGTGGCGGCGCGCCTCGGTCAGGAAGGTGGCCGCGTGCGGCGTCTCGCCGGCCAGGAGGATGGCGTCGAAGCCCAGCTGCTTCCAGTCGTCCAGCAGCGGGCCCAGCGCGGGGGCGCCGGGAACGGTGTTGGGGTCGTAGCTCTGCCGCGCGGCGATGCGGATCCCCAGCTCGGCGGCGTGCTCCTCGAACGCGTTGGCCAGCGAGCGGCCGTAGGGGTTGCGGACGTAGTAGATGGCCACGCTGCGGTAGCCGCGGGCGTGCGCGTAGTCGGCCAGCTGCGCGCCCGCGGCCAGGTCGCTGAAGGTGCCGCGGAAGACGTGCGAGAAGTGCCCCTGCGTCAGCTCCGGGTCGGTCGCGGCCGGGGCGAGGAGGACCACGCCGGCCAGGTCGTAGATGGGGGCGGCGGGGATGGTGACGTACGACTGGAGATGGCCGATGACGGCGACCACGTCGGGGTTCTCGGCGAAGCGCTGGGCCACGAGCCGGCCGTCGTCCACCGATTCGTGGTCGTCGGCGGAAACGATGCGGATCTGCCGGCCCAGCACGCCGCCCTTCGCGTTCACCTCGGCGGCGGCCATGTCCAGCCCCTGCTTGTAGAGCAGCTTGCTGCGCGCGGCCCACGGCCACGCCGCGCCGATGACGATCTCGCCCCTGCCGCTCTCGGCGCGGCGGAGGCGCTCGGCCGCCGGGTCCGCGCCGCCGCCGCACGCCTGCGCCGCCACCGCCGCCGCGAAGATCGCGGCGGCGGTGGCGCTCCGGGTCCAGCGGAATCCAGGCATCGTGACCGCCTCGTTGGCGCGAGCCGCGGCCCGGGGAGACCCGGGCGTGCGGGATTCGTCGTCGATGTGGAAGATGCGACCGAGGTCGCGGCTACAACGGCACGCAGTCCGCCTTCGCGGACTTCCCTGCCCCGCCATCCGTGCGGTCCATCCCGCATCCGCGCGTCCGGCGATCGCGGCGGGCGCATCTCATCGTTCCGACAAGCATCGCTGCGGCGATCGCGGCATGCTCGTCATGCGCTCTACGCATCGCACAATTCGGAGGATTCAGTGCGAACCGCCGGCCGACGTGCGGGACAGGCTATGGATCCTTCGGCCTGCAACCTGTTGCGCGGAGGCGGATTACGTCGTGGCCGGCCTCAGGATGACGTCCCGTCGGGATGACCGCCGATGACCAGCCCCGGCGCAGTCGGGATCATCCACTCTCGCACTCTCGCACTTCCGTCAAGCGATCTGCCGCCTCGCCAGCTCCCGGAACGGGCCGTCCACCTCCATCAGCTCCTCGTATCTTCCCGACTGCACCACGGTTCCCTTCTGGATGACGCAGATGCGGTCGGCGTGGATTACGGTGCTCAGGCGGTGGGCGATCACCAGGCGCGTGGAGCGCAGCCCCGCCAGCGAGTCGGCCACGATGGCCTGCGTGCGGTTGTCCAGCGCGCTGGTGGCCTCGTCGAAGAGGAGGATGCGCGGGCGGGTGACGATGGCGCGGGCGATCATCAGCCGCTGCCGCTGGCCACCGGAGAGCGTGCTTCCGCCCTCGCTCACCACCGTGTGCATCCCCATGGGCATGGCCTTGATGTCGCCGTCCAGCCCGCTCATCCGCGCGGCCTCCCACGCGTCCTCCAGCAGCGCGCCGGTGGAGCCCACGATGTTGGAGAACAGGTCACCCGGCATCAATCGCCCGTTCTGCAGCACCACGCCGATCTGCCGGCGCAGCGCCAGCAGGTCCAGCCCGCCCAGCTCCTGCCCGTCGAAGAAGATGGACCCCGACTCGGGCTGCTCGAAGCCCAGCAGCAGCCGCAGCAGCGTGGACTTCCCCGATCCCGACGGCCCGACGAGCGCCACGAACTCGCCCGCCTCGGCGTTCAGGGACAGGTCGTTCAGCACGTACCCGCCGTCCACCGAGTAGCGGAAGAAGAGGTGCTGCATGGACACCTGCCCGGTGAGCACGCCGGGGTCGGCGCGGCCCAGGTCGGTCTCCGGCTCGGCTTCCAGGATGGGGCGGGCGATCTCGTACTGCGGCACGGCGGCCAGCGCGTTGGTCACCGCCTGGCTGGTGGTGAGCAGCGCCCCGGTGAAGGCGCCGAACGCCGCCATGAACGCCAGGAAATCTCCCGTCTTCATCCCGTGGTCCCCGCCCACCACGGCCGCCGCGGCGGCGAAGATCACCGCCTGCGCCAGGACCGGGAAGGCGGCGTTGAAGCTGGCCAGCCCGCCCGCCGCGCGGCGCACAGCGTAGCGCAGCCGCCGCTGCTCGGCGAAGCGCTCGGCCCACAGCCCGAAGGCGCGCGCCTCGGCCGCGGCGGCGCGCAGCTTGGCGATGCCCGTGAGCAGCTGCAGCACCACCCCCTCGATCTCCGCCTGCAGCCGGCTCAGCACCCGCTGCCGCCGCAGCTGCACGAAGCTGCTGGCGATGGTCGCGGCAACCAGGATCCCCGCCATCAGCGTGGCCCACCCCGCCAGCCGCCCGCTGTAGTGGAAGAGGAGGGCGAAGTTGAAGGTGGAGAAGACCAGCCCCAGCAGCGCCGTGGCCGTCGCCCCCGACAGCGCCTCGCGGATGGAGTCCACCCCCATCGCTCTCGATGCCAGGTCGCCCGCGGCGCGCGCGCGGAAGAAGCCGGGCGGCAGCGATAGCAGCCGGTCCCACACGGCGGCCTGCACCGCGGCGCCCGCCTTCCCCTCGATGCGCGTCAGCGCCACCGCGCGGGTGAGCTGGAACAGCGCGGCCGCCACGGCCACGGCCAGGAGGACGGCGGTGAGCTGCGCCAGCTGCGCCCGCTCGGCACCGGGGATCACGGAGTTGAACAGGAGCCCCGTGGCGATCGGCGGCGCCATCGCCAGCGCGCCGCCCGCGAAGCCGACCAGCAGCAGCGTCGTCACGTCGCGCCCGCACCCGCGGATGCCGAAGCGGAGCAGCCCCCCGATTCCCACCGGGCCGGGATCGAACGGGCGGTAGAAGGCGTAGGCGAAGGGGGTCAGCGTTCCCGCCACCTTGCCGTCCACCGGCGTGCGGGCGCGCTCCACCGGGTCGCAGAGCACGTAGCTGCGCCCGCGCACGGGAAGGAGGGCGACGAAGCGCTTCTCCGCGTCCAGGAAGGCCAGCATCGGCCCGCTGTCGCGCCGCCACCAGTCGTCGCGCAGCATCACCGTGCGCGTCTGGAAGCCCGAGGCGCGGGCGATGGAGGCCAGCTTCATCTCCGTGGCGGCGGGCGGCGGGCGCACCGCGATCCCCTGCGCCTCGGCCACCAGGCGGCACGAGGCGAAGAGCGCGTCCTCGTCGTCGTCCGCTGCGCGCATCCGCATCCCGCCGGCGGCGCGGCGCGTCTCGATGACCGAGGCGAGGCGCCCCGTGGCCCGCGCGAGCACCGAGCGGTCCAGCGCGGCGCGGCGCCGCAGCCGGTCGCGGTCGGCGGTCTCCTCGCGGGCCGCCAGCTCGGCGGCGGCGCCCAGCACCAGGCCGTGCAGCCGCGCCATCCCCCGCCACGCCTCGGCCGGCTCCGGCATGGCCTCGGCGGCCACCCGCGCCTCCGCCTCCGCAGTCACCCACGCCGGCGCGGCGATGGGAACGGGGACGTCGCCGGAGAGGCGGAGGGTGGCGTCGCCCAGCAGGTCGGTGCTCCCCTCGCGGTGCCGCAGCCAGACGACGCCCACCGGACGCACCGTGGCCCCGGCGGGAAGGGTGATGGCCATCCCCTCCGCCAGGTCCTCCGAGCGCCGGGGAACCACGTCGCGCGCGATCCCCGTGCAGAGCGCCGCCGCCCACCCCTCCACCGCCGCGGCCGCCGCGTCCCGCTCCCCGCCGCCGGCCGCGTCGCGCAGCCGCGCCTGCGGAAGCGCGAGGAGGCGCGCGTTCACCGCCGGAGCCGCGAGCAATCCCATCCCATGCGCCCCCGCGGCCTCGCCCACGCCCAGGAGCGCGCCGCCGGACTCCACGCGCACCAGGTGGCGGCGCGCGCCGGTGGGCTCGCCCTCCGCCACCCGCACCGCGAACACGTCCACATGCCCCTGAGCCACCAGCCACCCCGTGTCCCCACCGAGCAGGAACGGCCCCGCGGGGGTGACGGGCGCGCCGTGCGCCGCGAAGAGCGAGCGGAGGGCGGGGGCGCTCATTCGGCCTCGATCAGCGCGCGGTACACGCCGCCCGCCGCGTAGAGTTCGTCGTGCGTCCCCCGCTCTACGACCTTGCCCCGCTCGAGGACGATGATCTCGTCCGCGTCGCGGATGGTGCTCAGGCGGTGGGCCACGATCACGCAGGCGCAGCCGCGGCGGCGGAGCGCGTCGTCCACCGCGGCTTCCGTCGGGGGATCGAGCGCGCTGGTCGCCTCGTCCAGCACGAGGAGCGACGGGTTGCCCACCAGGGCGCGGGCGATCTCCAGCCGCTGGCGCTGGCCGCCGCTGAAGTTGCGTCCCCCCTCCTCCACCCGCGCGTGGTAGCCGCCGGGGCGCGCCGTGATCTCCTCGTGGATGCTGGCGTCGCGGGCCGCGCGCACCAGGTCGGCCTCGGGCACGCCGGGGTCCCAGAGCGCCAGGTTGTCGCGCACCGTCCCCGCGAAGAGGAACACGTCCTGGTCCACGAAGGCCAGCGACGCGGCGACCGAGGCGGGGGGGACGGCGGCGCGGGCGCGCCCGTCCAGCACCACCTCGCCGGTCCACGGCTCGTGCAGTCCGCAGACGAGGCGGGCGATGGTCGACTTCCCGCTCCCCGACCCGCCGACCAGCGCCACGCGGCGCCCCGGCTCCAGCGCCAGCGAGAAGTCCTCGATCAGCGGCGGCTCCAGCGGGCTGTAGCCGAAGCTGATGCCGCGCAGCTCCAGCCGCCCCTCCAGCCGCGGCGGGTCCTCCGCCTCGCCGTCGGTCTGCACCGCGGCGAAGGCGCCGGCCAGCGGGTCGGGCGTGGCGTTCAGCACGTCGTCCAGCCGGGCGAGGCCCCCCTTCACCTCCTGCAGCGTCCCGCCGAGGTCCACCAGCCGATTGACGGGGGTGACGAAGGCGATGAGCAGCGCCTGCAGCGCCACCAGCATCCCCATGCTCAGCCGGCCGTCCATCACCCGCAGCCCGCCGATCCCCACCAGCAGCGCGGTGTTCGTGGCCAGCAGGAAGGGGGGGACGACGGAGAGGAGATGCGTGTACAGCGCCAGCTGCTGCTGCGCGTTCACCACCTTGGCCTGCTGCCCGGCCCAGCGGGTGAAGAAGAAGGCCTCCGAGCCGGTGGCCTTCAGCGTCTCGATGGTCTGCAGCCCGCCCATGGCCACGCCCATCAGCTTGCCGCGGTCCTGCTGCAGCCGCTGCGAGATGTCCACGCGGCGGCGCGACACCCAGCGCAGCGCCCCCACGTTAAGCGCCGCCACGGCCACCCCGATCCCGGTGAGCACCAGGTCGTACTGCACCATCACCGCGGCGTAGAAGGCGATCACCAGCAGCGACAGCATGGTGGTGGCCAGCTCGCCCGAGAGGAGCTGCGCCACGCGGTCGTTCACCCCCACGCGCGACCCGATCTCGCCCGCGAAGCGCTGGGTGAAGAAGCTCACCGGCAGCCGCAGCACGTGCCACAGGAAGCGCCCCGAGCTCCCCAGAGCCAGCCGCGTCTCCAGCCGCAGGAGCTGCGTCTGCTGCATCCAGGTGATCGTGGCCATCACCAGCCCCGCCACCACCATGGCGGCCAGGAGCGGCGTGGTCCACCCGCGCAGCCCCTTCACCATCACCTGGTCCACGAACACGCGCGAGAAGGCGGGGGCGACCAGGCCGGGGACCACGAGCGCGATCCCCGCCAGCACCGCGAACGCCAAGGCCGGCCCCGCGCCGACGAGGCGCCCGCGCAGCGACGCCACCACCCCGGGAAGCGCCCCGCCGCGCGCGAACGCCTCGCCGCGCCCGAAGGTGAGCACCACGCCGGTGAAGGCCTGGTCCAGCTCCTCGGTGGTCACGCGGCGCGGGCCGGTGGACGGGTCCACGATGTGCGCCCGTCCCTTGCGGAACCCCTCCAGCACCACGAAGTGGTTGAAGTTCCAGTGCAGGATCATGGGCGGGGCCAGCTCGCGCAGCTGCGCCGGCTCCTTCTTGAACCCCCGGGCGTCCAGCCCGTAGCGGCGCGCGGCCTTCACCATGTTGCTGGCCTTGCTGCCGTCGCGCGACACGCCGCAGGCCACGCGCATCTCCTCCAGCGGCACCCAGCGCCCGTACGCGGCCAGCACCATGGCCAGCGTGGCCGCGCCGCACTCCACCGCCTCGAGCTGCAGGATGGTGGGCACGCGCACCCGCGACGGCCCGGCGGGGCGACGCAGCACGCGCAGCACGTCGCGCGGCCGGAACCCGCGCGGCTCCTCCGCGGGCGCGAGGGCGACGGGCGCGGCCTCAGACATCCGTCCCCCCGACGGGAACGGCGGAGCTCTCACGGAAGGCACCGAGGTCACGGCGAACGGAATCCGTGTCCTCCGTGCCCTCCGCGAGAGCCCATGCGATGCCGGGTCTCACCCGGGCGGTGGGGATTCGGAGAAAGCTCATCCCCCCACCAGGCGGCGGAAGATGGGGAGCACCAGCTCCACCGGCCGCGTCTCGCGGAGCGTGACCTGCGCGCGGCAGAGGGTGCCGCTGCGCACCTCCACCGGCGGGCCGGCGGGGCTGGACCAGCGGTAGTGGCTGATGGTGCGCGGGTCGGGGATCAGGTCGGCGTGCACCTCGTACGGCGTGCCGGTGCCGGCCAGCGACTGCGCCAGCGCGTCGTTTTTCAGCACCCGCCCCATCCCCTCGGGCGAGGCGGGAAAGTCCGAGACGTAGGTGACCGTGCCGATCATCAGCCCGTACTCCTCCTCGCGCACGGTGCTGGGGGCGATCTGGATGCGCATCCCCGGCCGGATCTTCTTCCCCGCGTCGCTGGGGACGTAGACGACGGCCTCCAGGTCCTTCACCGCGCGGCCCACGGGGTCGATGCGCACGATGGGCTTGCCGCGCTCCACCACGTGCCCCTGCTCGGCCATCACCTCCACGATGCGCCCGGTGTAGGGGGTGACGACGGACGAGGTGCGCTCCAGCTCGGCCTCCAGCCGGTGCACGTCGCGCTCGGCCTCTTCCACGCCCAGGCGGCCGGTGAGCGCCTCGGCGTCGCGCTTCTGCCGCACCGCCACCTGGTCGGCGTCCACCTGCTTCAGCTGGCTCTGCGCCTGGCGGATCTGCTCCTGCACGTTCTGGTATTCCTGCCGCGTGGAGAGCAGCGTCTGCCGGGTGATCAGGCCGTCGCGCACCAGCCGCTCCTGGCTCTCCATCTTCTGCTGCAGCAGCTGCAGCGTCTGCTCGTTGGCGCGGATCCCCGCCTGCAGGTTGCCGCGCTGCTCGGCCGCGTACGCCGCCTGCACCTGCAGCTCGCGCGCGCCGGACTCGCCGGTGCGCTGCTCCGACAGGCGCAGGTCCTCCAGATGGTTGCGGGCCTCGGTGAGCTTGTCCTGCAGGTCGGGCTGCGCCACCCGGGCGATGGTCTGCCCCTCGTTCACCACGTCGCCCACGTTCACCGACACGTCGGTCACCCGCCCGCCCTCCAGCGGCACCACCTCGAAGATCCCCCCGCTCTTCACCAGGATCCCCTGCCCGGGGATCTTCTCCGGCACCGTTCCCGTCATCCCCCAGAACACGGCCACCGCCAGCAGAAGCCCGAGCGCGCCCAGCGCCAGCCACCCGCCGGGGGTGGTGGCCTGCATGGCCTGGTCGAGCTGCTCGGGGCTGGCCAGGCGGTCCAGCGACACCTTGCGGAAGATGCTGTCGGCCATCGGCTTCCGATCTTCAGGGAGACGGGGAGAAGGCGACGGCGGAGGGGGCCGCCACGGGGCGCCCGTCCTCGTCGCGCACCAGCGCGCCGGTCTCGTACGCCAGCCGGGCGCGCGCGTCGGCGAAGCGCTCCTGCGCCGAGATGCGCGACAGCAGCGCCGACGTCAGCGCGTCTTCCGACTGGATGATGTCGAAGAGCGTGCTCATCCCCAGCTGGAACTTGCGCTCCTCGTTCTCCACCGAGGTGCGCGACAGCGTCACCGCCTCATCGGCGCGCTCCAGCTCGGCCTGGCCGTGGCGCAGCGCCTGGGCGGCCACCGCCACCCCCGAGCGGATCTCGCGCTCCAGCTCCTGCGCCGCCACCTCGCCCTGGCGCTGCACCGCGCGCGTCTGCGCCGCCGTCCCCGCCGCGGTGGCGTTGCGCAGCGCGGCCTGCCAGCTCACCTCCAGCGACGCGCTCCAGGTGTTCAGGTCGCGGTAGAAGGGGGTCACCAGCGACGACCACGACTCGCCCGGCACCGCGCCGGTGTAGCCCACCGACAGCTGCAGGTCCAGCCGCGGCCGCGTGCCCGCCTGCGCCGCGTCGGCCAGCACCCGCTGCGCGCCGGCCGCCTGCCGCGCCGCGGCCAGGTCCATCCGCCGGGCGACCGCCTGCGCCACCAGCGCGTCCGCCGCCAGCGGCGCGCCCGGGCCGCCCACCGGGAGCGGGGTCGACGGCAGGGGAAGGAGGGCGATGGAATCGCCGTCCACCCCCATCGCCAGCCCCAGCGTGCGCCGCGCCTCGGCCAGGTCCTGCTCCGCCGCCGAGCGCGCCGCCTGCCGCGATGCCAGCGCGGCGAGGAGGGGGTTCAGGTCCGCCTGCGCCCGCTCCTGCGCCGAAACCAGGATGCGCGTCTGCTCCACCAGCCGCCGCGAGCGCTCCTCGGCCTGCCGCTGCACCTCCAGCCGCTCGGCCGCGGCGGCGTAGGCCCAGTACGCCCGCGCCGCCTCCAGCGCGCCGACGGACGCGGCGTGCATCAGGTCCGCCCGCGCGGCGCCGGCCAGCGCCCCCGCCGCCCGCTCCGGCGCGGCCAGCTGCCCGCCCGCGCCGCGCAGCAGCGGCATCCCCACCACCAGGCTGGCGGACGCGGTGCTGTTGCGCCCCGTGGCGTCGGGCGAGAACTCCTTGCGCGTGGCCTCGATGCCGGGGGACACGACCAGGCCGGAGCGGAACTGCCGCTCCAGCGCCACCCCGTACCGCACCCCCAGCGCGCGCGACGGCTGCACCGCGTCGGCCCCGGCGCCGCTCCAGCGCAGCTGGTTGTCGCGCGTGCTGGTGACGAACGAGGTCACCGTGGGGTCGAACGCGCCCGACGCCGCCAGCGCCCCGCCCCGCGCGGCCGACAGCTGCTCGCGCGCCTGCCGCACGCCGCCCGAGCGCTCCGTCGCGCTGGCCAGCGCCTGCGCCAGCGTCAGCCCCGGCGCGGGTGCGTTGCCGGGAGACGGGGTCTGGGCGCACGCGGCCCCGGCCGCCGCGCAGAGCGCCGCGGCCAGGGCCGCGCACCTCCAGCCGAGTGCCACCCCGCGCATGGGCTCAGGGATCCGTCGGCGGGGGCGGAGGCGGGGGCGGGTTCAGCGGATCGCTCCAGGTGCCGTCGCCGCCGGCCGCCTCGTCCAGCTCCTCGTCGGTCAGCTCGTCGCGCTCGGGGTCGGGAAGCACCACCAGCGCGTCCACGTCGCGCGGGCGCTCGACGAAGCGCACCCGGTACCCGGCCGGCAGGGTGATCCCCAGCGTTTCGCGGAGCGCGCGGGCGGGGTCGTGCAGCAGCGCGCGCCGGAAGTCGGCGTCGTGCGCCGCGCGCGCGGCCACCTGGTCCCAGCGCGGCTCGGGGTGCGGACCTGCGGGTCCGGGCGAATGGGCCATGGGGTCGTCTCCGGCTGGGGTGCGGGGAACCGCGGGTAAGGGTTGGAGCGGGGCAACGAGCGTTCCCCGCCACGCCTCCCGCGGGGGCGATGCAAATCCGTTCACCGCAACCGTTTCCAGCGCCGTCCTCTCCGCTGGACAGACGGCGATGGAGCCCGGGCCCCATCGAGTAGAGCCCCGGCTCCATTCGCTCGCGCATCCCTCCATCCCCCAACCGGCCGAAATGTCTCACGGGCGGGCCCGGCGGGCGCGGAGCCGATGCCCATCCTCCGTGTCCGAATCTCCAACGCGAGTCCGTGTGATCGTGGGGCCCGCGACGGAGTCAGCCGCGAAGCTTGGTCGATCATCGGGCCCGCGCCGGCGTCAGCTTCCCGCCGAGGGGGCGGACGGAGCCGCGGCCAGGGGGATGGGTGCGTCGCGGCGGGGCTCGGCGGGAACCCAGGCGCGGTCCAGCCCGCCGGCCACCTGGTCCAGCTCGTCGAGGTCCAGCTCGTCGCGCGTGCCGGCGATGCTGCCGGGAATCCGGATGCGGTCCTCCATGCTCAGCCCTCCTCCTCCTTGCGGTTGGCGCGTGCGGAGTGGCGCGCGGCCAGGTAGGCCTTGGCCTGGGGCGCGCACCCCTCGTGGAACAGCAGCTTCACGTGGTTCACCCGGCGCACCAGCAGGCTGCGCCAGGGCTGGTGCGGAAGCACGGCGTTGGACCATCCGGGCCAGCGGCCCAGCGCCCCGGCCTTCTCCGGCGCCACCGAGGAGAGCGACCGCAGCCACTCCGCCTCGCGGATGTGCCCCTCCAGCTGGGCGCGGCGCTGGAACGGCACCTCCACCCCCAGCCGCGGCCCCGGCCCGCCGTCGTGCGCGTCCAGGTGCACGTATCCGGGCACCGGCCCCGGGTCGGCGTCGCCCAGCGCGGCCAGCACCGGGCCCGGGTCGCCGCGCCACCCCGCGCGGCGCAGGTAGCCCCGCAGCGTGGCGGCGCCGACCCCCGACGCGCACACGCGGATGGCGCCCTCGCCGCGCCCGGGGAAGAAGCCGGCGTAGGTCATGGCGGCGCCGGGGGGGAGCGCCTCCACGCAGCGCCGCACCGCGCGGATGGTTCCCGGCGCCGGCGCCCGCCCCGCCAGGCGCGCGGCGGCGCTGGCGGCGTACGCGGTCCACTCGGCGGGGCCGGCGCCGCGGGCCGAGAGCCAGGAGAGGTCCACGAAGATCCCCGGCTCCAGCCCCCCGGGCGCGTCGTCCAGGTCCAGCTCCACCCAGAGCGAGCCCACCGCCGTGTGGAAAATGGAGCGCGGGTCCGCCCACTCTCCGCAGAAGCGCCGCAGCCGAGCCCAGGCCGGGTGGTCGCCCAGCGGCGGCGGGAGGGGGATGGCGTGGTTCACCCCCGCCAGGATGTCGCGCCCCGGGCCCTTCACGTGCAGCACCGTGTCCACGCGCGGCTCGCCCGGCCCCAGGCGGCACTCCAGGTACAGCTCGTCGGTCACCGCCGCGGGAACCAGCGCGAGCGCCGCCTCAAGCGCCGAGAGCGCCGCGCCGCCCACCAACTCGGGCGCGAGGTGCGGCTCCAGCAGCCGCAGCGTTTCCGACAGCGGCCCGCGGGTAAAGGCGCCCGGGTCGTCGCCGCCCTGTCCGTGGAGCGCGTGCCACCGGCGTCCGTCGGCGGACGCGGGGTCGGTGGCGGGGATGGTGCCCTCCATGGCTCCCCCATGGCGCAGGCGAACACAAACCGCACGGCGTGATCGGATCGGCAACGCACGTGCCGGGCGCGCCGTTTCTCGTAACCTTTTGTCCCGCCGCACTTTCTCCCATCCGCGACGTTTTGCGGCCTCCGTCCGTCGTAGAGCCGATGGGCCGGGGATAGAGCCCCGCGTCTACCGCCGCCGCCCCGCTCCAGCGAGAGGTGGACGGTCCGGCGGCGGGCGCGAATCGCCACGCGCTTGCAGAAGGCAGCCCGGACCGCTAGTCTGCCCAGTGTAAGCGAATCGTTCGTAGACGTGGTAGACGGGCCGGAGAGGCTCCGGCGGCGGCGGTGTGCCCATGACGGCGCGCCGCCCGGTTCCGCTGGAGATCGTCCGGCAGGCGCTCCGGTCCGCGGTGGACCGCGACGGCCTGCGCCCGGTCGCGCGTGCCGTGGGGATGACGCCCACCGGCCTCTCCAAGGCGCTGGACACCTCCATCTCGCCGCGCGCCAGCACGCAGACCAAGATGCGCGACTGGTACGTGCGCCACAGCCGCGGCATCGGCCCGAACACGTACAGCGCCCGCATCGCGCTGGAGATGATGCTGGAAGGCATTCCCGAGCCGCAGCGCTCGGAGGGAATCGCGGTGATGCTGCAGGTGGTGGAGAAGATCTACCGCTCGGCCGGCATGCAGCCGCCCGAATGGCTCCGCAAGCTGCTGGAATCCGATTCGTAGATCCCCGGGACGCGCCGAAACATCCCCACTCCGAACTGAAGTCCGCGAAGGCGGCGCGAAGGCGGACTGCGTGCCGTCGTAGCCGCGACTTCAGTCGCATTTTTCCCCCGACATCGATCCGAATCCTCCTCGACCTCTCCCAATCCTTCTCAATCTTTCCCTCGCTTCCTATTCCTCTTCGAATCTTCGCTCTCCCCTACCCTTTCCTCCGCCCCCGCGCGGCGGATGCGCAGCTCTCACCCCTCCTCGTTCAGCAGCACGCGCAGGCTGAGCTGGCGGTTCTGCAGGAAGTCGCGGTACACCTGGTAGTGCTCCGTCTCCTCGTACTCCGTGCGGCGCACGCCCTGGTCGTCGAACTGGTAGATCCACGCGTCGGGGTACGCCAGCACGATGGGCGAGTGCGTGGCGATGACGAACTGCGCGCCGCTGCGCACGTGCTGGTGCAGCAGCGAGAGGAAGCTCATCTGGCGGATGGGGCTGAGCGCGGCCTCGGGCTCGTCCATCAGCACCAGCATCCCGCCGTGCAGCTTGTGCTGGAAGATGGCCAGGAAGCTCTCGCCGTGCGACTGCTCGTGCAGCGAGCGCCCGCCGAAGTAGTCGATCGTCTTCTTCGGCAGCGCCCTCGCCCAGTCCTCGCGGTCCACCCGCTCGATCTCGGTGGCCAGGTTGAACACGCTCTCGGCGCGCAGGAAGAATCCGTAGCGCAGGCGCGACGGGCGCGGCTCCAGGTACTCGTTCAGCTCCGAATGGCTGGCGCGCGAGGAAAAGTCCAGCTCGCCCAGCGAGCCGCCCTCGGCGTTGAAGCCGAGCGACACGGCCAGCGCCTCGAGCAGCGTGCTCTTGCCGCTGCCGTTCTCGCCCACGAAGTAGGTCACGCGGGGGTGCAGCTCCAGCCGGTCCAGCCCGCGCACCGCCGCGAGCGAGAAGGGGTAGCGCTCGAACGACGGCACCCGCTCGCGCCGCAGCCGCACTTCGGCAAGGTGGGCCACGGCGGGGTCAGCTGCCGGCGCCGTCGAGGAAGGGCTGGAAGCGGGGATCGTTCTTCGTGGGGGTGAAGCGGACCAGCTCGTAGTCGGCCACCTTCTCGGTGAAGTACGGGTCGTCCACGATCATCTTCATCGCCTCGACCTCGTTCGGCACGTTGGCGAAGATGACGCCCCCGGTCTGCGGTTCGCGCGGCCCGCTGACGATCAGCTTTCCCTGCGCGTACAGGCCGTCCAGGTAGGCGCGGTGGGCGGGGCGGACGCGCTCGATCTCCTCGATGGGCTTGATGTACTTCAGCAGCAGCACGAACATGGCTCCCTTTCGGCGTCGGTGTGGGTCTGCCGGGGAGTGTAGCCGGAGGTGCGGGAGTGCGAAAGTGCGTGAGTGCGGAGGGATGGCGATGGGGAGATCGTTTCTCGCTGGACGGAAGAGTTGACGAGATGCATGGATGGATCGAAGCCGCGTCGCGGGCGATGGAGGAGCACGCGGGGCCGGACGGTGCGTCAGCCGCCGCGGTCGCGGTGCTGGCAGGCGGTGCGATGGAGACTGCGGTCGTCTCGCGCCCGGGCGTGTCGCCGGCGTTCTCTGCCGACGCGCGGTTCCTCGTGTACAGCCTCACCAAGTCTTTCATCGCCGCGGCGGCACTCCGGCTGGTCGCGGCCGGCGAGCTGGAGCTGGATGCGCCAGCTGGACGATGGATTCCCGCGGTGCCGCTGCCGGATTCGGTCACGCTCCGGCACCTGCTGCAGCACACGAGCGGGTTGGGAGACTACGGCGCGCTGCCGGAATACCACGCGGCCGTGCGTCGGGGATCGAAGCCGTGGAGCGACGCCGAATTCCTGCGCCGCACCGGCAGTTGCGTGCCCCTCTTCGCGCCCGGCACCTCGTGGGCGTACTCGAACGTGGGATACATGCTCGTCCGCCGCGTGCTCGAGGCGGCGCGGTCCGCCACCCTCGCGCGGGTCCTCGATGCCGAGGTGCTCCAGCCGCTCGGGCTGCGCCGCACCTCCGTCGTGGAGCATGCGGCCGAGCTGGACGGGCTGGCATTCGGGCCGAGCCGCTATCTCGGAGATGGCGAGCCCGTGCCGGTGGCAGGCCGGTACGACCCCGCGTGGATCGCGACGGGCGTGGTGGCCTCGACCGCGGAGGAGGTCGCGCGCTTCTACCACGCGCTCCTTGGGGACGATTTCCTTCCGCCGGCACTCGCGGCGGAGATGCGGAAGCCGGTCGTGCTCGGGCCGGTGCCCGGACGTCCGGTGGCGCGGGCGGGCTACGGGCTGGGCCTCCAGGTCGACATCGGCGCCGTCCCCGGCCCCGTGTACGGCCACACCGGCGCGGGTCCCGGCGCCTCCGCGAGCGCATGCCACCTGCGCGACGGCCCCGCACCCGTCACCGTAGTCGCGCTCTCGAACGGCGAGGACGTGCCGCAGGTGGAGTGGATGGCGACGGAAGCGCTCAACGCAGTATCTCGGTGTTGAGCGCCGATGCCGCGGATGAGCGGATCAGCCTCGCGCAGTTTGCGAGGCTTCCCGTGGTTGTTGCTGCGGCTTCAGCCGCCGGTGACGAAGCTGAGGCCGACTCCACAATCCGTCCCCGCACAATGACCTGCAGGCTGAAGCATCTATCGCCGGGGAGCACGTGATTCGGGGAAAGCACGAAAGCCGCCCCGCCGGTTGTCACGGCGGAACGGCTATGGGAGATGGAGATTGGAGATCGAATCCAACCGCACCGACGATGCCCCACTATCCGGCGTCCGAGCCGCTTCCGAGGAGACGCCCCGCGAGCCGTACGCCGCCTTCGATCAGCCGCCCAACGCCATCGATCAGCTCCAGCAGCTCGAACAACGCGCCGACCAGCTCCAGGATCTCGAACATCGCCACCTCTCGCGAAAAAACCCCGTGTGGCCCTGCTCAGGATTACGCGGGTGTGGCGGCGGCGGTTTCGCGGCGGGTCAGCGGTCCGGCAGGTGGGACGGGTTCATCGCGAGAACGGCGTCGTGCAGCAGCCCGTTGCTGGCCACGACGCCGCGCCATGCGGGGTCCGGCTGGTTGTAGCGGAAGGGCTCGCCGGTGGGCCCACTGACGCGGCCTCCCGCCTCGACGACGATCACCGCGGCGCCGGCCACGTCCCACTCGTTCTTGGGCCCGGACGAGACGAAGACGTCGGCGGTGCCATCGGCCACCTTCGCCATCTTGTACGCCGTGCTCCCGAGCGGCGACACCCGCCACGGCGCGGTGAAGTGGGCCAGCTCGCCGCGCCGGATCTCCCAGCGCGAGCCGATGAGCGTGCGCATCTCCGCCCGCTCGTCCGTCGTGGAAACGCGGATCGGCGCGCCGTTCAGGAACGCGCCGCCGCCCGCCGCGGCGTGGTACAGTTCGTCGGTCGCAGGGTTGAAGACGAGGCCGATCACGGGCGCGCCGCGGTCCACCAGCGCCACGCTGATCCCGAACTCCGCGATCCCCTGCACGAACGAGTTGGTCCCGTCGATGGGATCGACCACCCAGAGCCGCTCCTTCGCCAGCCGCGCGGGCGAGTCCTTCGTCTCCTCCGAGAGCCAGCCGTACTCCGGCCGCGCGCCCAGCAGCATCTCGTGGAGAATGCGGTCCGCCTCCAGGTCCGCGTCGGTCACCGGCTGGTCGGGCCCCTTGTAGCGCACCTCCTGCCCGCTCCGGAACGCCGGCAGGATCGCCTCCCCCGCCGCCCGGATCGCGCGGATGGCAAGGTCCAGGTCGGCGTCGTACTCCGAGACGTTCCGCATCAGCTCGCGAACCCGGTCAAGCTCATCGCGACCTGGGGAAACGCGGCGAGTACCTTCCGATCGGCGGTAACGAGCGTGCGGCCGGTTTCCTGGGCCACGATCACGAATTCACAATCGTAGGGAGAAACACCGGAGGCGGCCGAGAGCGCCAGAACGCCCGCCGATTCGACATTGTATTCTCGCCCGCCCAGCAGGGTTTCGGCATTCTCCATCGCCCGCATCGCCCGGTCGAGCGTGAATCCTCCCGACCGGATTTGAAGCCACAGGACGTTCCGGAACTCGCTTCGCCACAGGGCCGGCGCGCACCATTCCGGGTCTTTCCGAAAGACGGCCTCGGCGTCGGCCGTGAAAACACTGGGAATGAAGAGATACGCGATCAGATTCGTGTCAGCGACAATCACGGCCGTCCCTCGGCGATGGCCTTCTCGATCATCTCCGGTGTGAGCGGCGTGCCGTGCATTTCTTCGCGATCACGGCGGATCCGCGCGAGGAACGCCTCGGGATCGATACGCGCGGGTCCCAGAGACTTCTCCAGCGCAACGAGTGCCTCGCTGTTCAGGCTGCGCCGATGCATCTGCGCGCGAACTCGAAGGCGCTCGAGCAATTCGTCGGGTACACCCTTCAAGGTGAGCGTGGCCATGGAACCTCTGAATGGTTGCGAAATGGAACCAAAATGGAAATATAAAGCTGCCCGCACGGAGGTCAATCCGGCACGCGTGTTCAGTCGCACGACAGGGGTGCACTTATGACGACGCCGCGGCCGGGGTGCGCTCGGGGAGGACGGGGGTGGCGGGGTCCTGCGGGAAGCCGCGCTCGGCGGCGCGGATGAAGGCTTCGACCACCTGGGGATCGAACTGCGTCCCCGCGCAGGCGCGCAGCTCGGTGAAGGCGGCCTCGTCGCTGGCGGCGCCGCGGTAGGGGCGGGCGGTCACGATGGCGTCGTAGCAGTCCACCACCGCCACGATGCGCCCGTGCAGCGAGATGGCCTCGCCGCTCAGGCCGGCGGGGTAGCCCGCGCCGTTCCACCACTCCTGGTGGTGCAGCACCGCGGGCAGCCCCGGGCGCAGGAACGAGCTGCTGGCCATCACCCGCGCGCCGATCTCGGGATGGCGCTTCATCTCGTCGTACTCGCCCGGCGTCAGCGCGCCCGGCTTGCGCAGGATGGCGTCGCTCACCCCGATCTTCCCCACGTCGTGCAGCAGCGCGCCGATCCAGAGCGCCCGCAGCTCGTCGCCCCGCAGCCCCAGCTCGGCGCCGGTCGCCGCGGCGTAGCGGGCCACACGCTCCACGTGGCCGCCGGTGTAGTCGTCGCGCGTGTCGATGGCCGTCGCCAGCGAGCGCAGGGCGTCCACCAGCAGGCTCTCGATCTGCCGCGCCTGCTCGCCCACGCGGTCCTCCAGGTGCTGCTGGTAGCCGCGGTTCTCGCGCACCAGGCGGCGGTGCTCCAGCGCGCGCGCGCACGCCAGCAGCACCTCGTCCACGTTGAAGGGCTTCACCAGGTAGTCGTCGGCCTGCAGCCGCAGCGCCTGCACGGCGTTCTCCACCGTTCCCGCGCCGGTGAGGATGATGAACGCCGCGGTGTCGTCCACCGCCTTCACGCGGCGCAGCAGCTCCAGCCCCGTCATCGCCGGCATCTGCAGGTCGCTGAGGACCAGGTCGGCGCCGCCGTCCTCGAAGATGGCCAGCGCCTCGGCGCCGTCGCCCGCCTCGCGCACGTCGTAGGCGGCCAAGATCAGGCGCAGCGCCTTGCGGATGGCCGCGTCGTCGTCGGCCACCAGGATGCGCGCTGGAGGAGCCGTCACCGGGCCGCTCCGTCCGCGGCGCCCGGCTCCACGCGGAAATCGCGCACCACCAGCAGGCACTCGTGCGACGTCCGCACCCCCGCGATCCCGCGCACCGACAGCTCGGCCGAGGGCACGCGCGCCATCTCGGCGCCGTTCACGCGGAAGACGGTCACGCTGTCCGTCACCGCCACCTCCAGCTCGTTGGGGCGCCCCTGCTCGTCCACGTCGCGGCGGATGACGGGGTTCTGCGTCCAGTCGCGCACCACCGGGGTCTCCAGCCCCTGCCGCCGCTTCACCAGGAAGCTCCCGTCCCCTCGGACCAGGAGGTAGCTGTACACCTGGCCGGACTCGGGCCCCTGCAGCCCGCTGCCGCCGAACAGGATCCCGTATCCCTCGTGCAGCCGACCGCGGTGCTTGGTGAAGGTGGCGCGGATGGTGTACGGCGGCGCCAGCTCCTGCGCGCTCGCGGGCCAGAGGATGGTGTGCGGCCCCGTCTCGATCACCATCGAATCGCCCGCCCCCGTCAGCGCCTCGCCCGCCAGCGGGTTGGAGCTCCACGCCGGCACGGCGGCCCGCGCCGGCCCCGCATCCGCCCGCGCGGGCGGCGCCGGCGGCGCGTCCTTGGTGTGGCACGCGGAGGTCCCCGCCATCGCCGCGCCCAACGCGAGCAGGCGGCGGACGCGCGCCATCGCCCCGGATCGTACTCCCGTGCTCCCGTGCTTCCGTACTCTCATGGCGCCAGCGCGTGGCGGAGTGCATCCATCGGCAGGTCCTTCAGCTTGATCTCCAGCGGCACCACGTACTCGGCGCCCGTCTGCGTGCGCAGGTGGAAGGTGTCCACCAGGTGCACGGGAATGTCCTGGCGCAGCGGGACGCTGGCGTGTACGGGGATGGTGACCACCCGGTTTCCGAAGGGCGTGTTGAACGGGACCCGCACGTCGGTGTTGATGGGGAGCGAGGTGCGCAGGTTGATCACGTAGCGCTGGTCGATGGGGATGTCGAAGCTGACCGGCGTGCCCGCGGGGATGCGGACCGTGTACTTGATGGCGGCGTCGGAGTTCCGCAGGCGCTCGGCCACTCGGTCCAGCGCGGGCGCCAGCGTCCGCTCGGGCCGGCTGAGCCTGTGCAGCAGCACGCCGTTGATGGCGAGCGACACGAGGGCGATCGCCAGCGCGGCGGGCGCCATCCAGGGTGCACGGAGAGCGGAGGTGTTCGCCAATCTGCGTCGGGTCCGAAGGGCGTGCCGGGCGGGCGTGGGTCGGCGGAAGATAAGCAGCCGGCGTCGCTTGCGCGAGCCGGACGCCCTGCCGGAGACGGTGGACGCGCCTGCCTGCAATCACATTTGCATGCAGTTACGATTGCAAGCAAGGACTAGCGACTCGCCGCCCGGCGCGAGTTTCGCTTCCGGCGTTCTTTATCCAGAGCCGTCCGGAACGGGAGGCGCGTACACGTCCTCAATCGTCCAGAGGATCACGGGATGCGCACTCGCTCCCGCCTCCTCCCGGAACGCCGCGCTGAAGCCGCCGGCAGCGACATAGAAGATCGGCGCCTCCGGCTCAAGCGCCGAGTGCGCCCACGCGCGCCCTGCTTCCGCCGCCCGGCGGAGCATCTCCAGATGCCCGTGGTGCACGCCCGCACCGATGGGAGCGGCGTCCCACTTCACGGCGCCGGTCATCACGCGCCCATCGGTCAGCGGAGCGACGATGTCGACCTCCAGCGACCGCCGCCCCCGGTCCACCCCCTCCCACTGTCCCCATCGCTCTACCATGGCCAGTCCCATGCCCGGTGACCGGCGGTCATACGCCTGGGTGGCGATGCGCTCGAACTCCAGGCCCATGTAGGCGTCCAGGTGCGGCGCGACGGCCGTCTCCCACAC
Source organism: Longimicrobium sp. (assembly GCF_035474595.1). Classification (NCBI taxonomy): domain Bacteria; kingdom Pseudomonadati; phylum Gemmatimonadota; class Longimicrobiia; order Longimicrobiales; family Longimicrobiaceae; genus Longimicrobium; species Longimicrobium sp. The sequence continues at coordinate 13,921 of NZ_DATIND010000064.1, read as the reverse complement.
CTGCGCGGCCGGGTAGCGTTCCAGAACCGAGGCATTCGGCGCCACGAAGCGGTGGTAGAATCGAAACGCCGCGTCGGCAATGGAATAGCGTACCGCCTGGTTCGGCTTCGCGTCGATGTTGCGCCGCTCCTCCAGGTATCCAAGCTCGACCAGCGTTGCCAGCTTCGCACGCAGGCCGTGGTCGTTCGCCAGCCCCGCACGCTGGGCGACCTCGTTGCGCTCGGTGCACCCGTCCGCCACCGCGCGCAGGATCGCACGGTACCTGGACACCTCACGCAGTCCCTCTTCCTGGTCAAGCGCGGTTTCCACCAGCAGGCGCACCTCGCCACGCGGAGAAAGCAGCTGGTCCGCGGCGTTCTCTCCAACCGTGCGCGCCGGGTCCACCGCCGCGAGGTAACGCGGCGTGCCGCCGAACACTCCGTAGAGCAGCGCACGGTCGCGCGGACGTGCGAACGGCGCGAGCTCGGCCGCGTGCCAGTACGTGAACGGCTGAAGCTTCTGGTGCCACGCGAACCGCCCGTACAGGGGCGCGCCGCCACCGGCCAGCGCTTCCATCGTCGCCACTGCCGAGCCGGCCAGGACGATCAGGAACGGGAGGCGTGGCTTTCCCCGTTCGACCTGCTCCCATACCGCGTTCAGCTCGGATGCGACCGCGGCAACTCCCCGGTCGCCGTCCGCGAGGTACTGGAACTCGTCAAGGACGACCACGGTGGGGCGCACCGGATCACCCGCCGCGCGTCTCTCGGCTACGTCCGCCATGAGCCGGAAGACCGTGCGCCAAGTGGGGTACTCCTCGATTCGCACCGCCCCGCCCGACCATGCCGCGAGGTCGGTAATCAGCTGCTGCCGGTTCAACTCCGGCGTGGTCTGCGCCGCCGTGTACAGGAACAGCTCTTCGGGCGGGAAGACGTGGGAGAGGAGGTACGTCTTTCCCACCCTCCGCCGCCCCGTCAGCAGCGCGAGCGCGGGCCGTCCACGGCGGAGCAGAGACGAGAGCTCGTCACGTTCACGCTCGCGGTCTACCAGAAGCGGCGGAAAGGTATCTGAATCCATGCTTGCAATCGTAATTGCATGCAAACGTAATTGCAAGCAACCATGTTTGGGAGTAGTGATAAGGTGCTCACATAAGCCAATGACTGCGAAGTGTTTCCTTGTCCCCTTCTGATGCCGCAGGCACATTGCGAAAGCGTCGCCCGCCGGCCGCGCCGCAACTCTCGGCGCCGTGCCGCACACGCCATGGGCGCGCCGCCCGCCGGGCTCCGTACACGCGGTCCACGGGGAGGCATCATGGGCAAGATCAGGCTGGCGCTCGAGTCCCTCGCAGTCGAGTCGTTCGCAACCATGCCGCGGGAAGGCACCGCCGGCACCGTGCACGCCAACCAGTTCGAGAGCCTGCGCTCGTGCGGGGTGACCTGTGACGACACCTGCATCCAGACCTGCGCGAACACCTGCCTGAACACGTGCGGCACCTGCAACGCGTCGTGCTACAACACCTGCGCCGTGTCGTGCCTCGGCACCTGCCAGACTGCGTGCGGCGGGTGCGGCTACGTCTCGCAGCCGCCGGCCTTCTACAGCTGCAGGTTCTGCTGAGCGGCGGCCACGCTGGCCATGGGACAGACGAACGGAGGGCGCCGGCCTCGCAACCGGCGCCCTCCGCGCGTCTGCTCCCTGCAACTCGCGATCAGGGGCTATGGCCCGCGGAAACCGGTGCTCTACGGAACTCGACCTTGAACACCGTCTCGGATTTCTCATCGCCCGTGAAGAACCGAATCAGCATCGCGGCGATAAGCGTTGCCAGAATCGCGATCCCGAGCTCTCTCCAGAAGCTGCGTCCCCGCATCACCACTGCCTCCTTTCGGTGACCGAAGACGAGAATCCCCGCCTCCGGAGCCGGGAAGCGGGGTCATGGACACACGCCTCCCAGCATCATGAGCTTGCTGGGAGGCCCGAGGCGTCGACTCGGAAAACCGCAGACCTCTATGTCACCGAACCTTCGAGTTAAGCGCCACGCTGCCGAGCCGACCTTCCCCGTTGGGAACCGCGGGGAAACAGCGCTTCAGGCGCATAGTTACAGAGATGGCTCAAGCCATCTGCCCCTGATATTTGCAGGAAACAGGCCAGAGCAGGACAGGTTCAGGCGCGCGACTGCTGCCCCATCCCCCACCGCGCGCAGAGCTGCGCAACCCCGCGGCGCGACGGCGCGTAGGGCCGCGGGACGATCGCTCCACGCCACTTGCCCCCGAACCCCCGCGCTCCCATGCCGTTCCGGATCGACCTCGCCAGCCCGTCGTTCAAGGCCGATCCCTACCCGGCCTACGCGCGGCTGCGCGACGAGGCGCCATGCCACCGGGTGCGGCTCGGCTGGCGGCGAGCGGCCTGGCTCGTCTCGCGCTACGCAGACGTCGCCGCGCTGCTGCGCGACGGGCGCTTCGCCAAGGATCCGTCCCGCGTCCGCGGCCCCGGCGGGCGGGGCGGCGGGCCGTGGCTGCCGCCGTTCCTGCGCCCGCTGACGCGCAACATGCTGGACCTGGACGCGCCGGACCACACGCGCCTGCGCGCGCTCGTGCAGAAGTCGTTCACCCCGCGCCTGGTGGACGGGCTCAGGCCGCGGATCGAGAAGCTGGTGGACGAACTGCTGGACGCGGCGCTGCGCGATCGCCCCGGCGAGCTGGTGCGGCAACTCGCGCTTCCGCTCCCGCTCACCATCATCGCCGAGCTGCTGGGCGTTCCCGCGGAGGACCGTGCGCGCTTCCACGCCTGGTCCAGCCGCATCGTCTCGGGGACGCCGGACATCCGGGCCATCGCGGTGCTCCCCGCGGTCCGCGCGCTCTTCCGGTATCTCCGCACGCTGTTCGCCGCGCGCCGCGCCGAGCCGCGCGACGACCTGGTGAGCGCGCTGGTGCACGCCGAGGCGGAAGGCGACCGGCTGAGCGAGGACGAGCTGCTGGGGATGGTCTTCCTCCTCCTGGCCGCAGGCCACGAGACCACGGTGAACCTGATCGCCGGCGGCGTCCTCGCGCTGCTGCAGAACCGCACGGAGCGCGAGCGGCTCCGCCACGATCCGGAGCTGGCGCGCCCGGCGGTGGAGGAGCTGATCCGCTTCACCAGCCCGGTCGAGCTGGCGACGGAGCGGTACGCGCGGGAAGAGGTGGAGATCGCGGGAGTCCGCGTCCGGCGCGGCGAGCTGGTGCTGGGAGCGATCGGCTCGGCCAACCGCGATTCCGCACAGTTCCCCGACCCCGACGTGCTGGCCCTGTCGCGCGAGCCCAACCGCCACCTGGGCTTCGGCATCGGCGCGCACTACTGCCTGGGTGCCCCGCTGGCGCGGCTCGAGGCGCAGATCGCCCTCCCGGCGCTCCTGACGCGCGCGCCGCAGCTGCGTCTCGCCGTCCTCGCGGACACCCTGCGCTGGCGGCGGCACGTGTTCCTCCGCGGCCTGCGCGAACTGCCCGTGGTCTTCTGATCTCGACGAACCCAGAGCGCTTCCTCGACCTTCTCAACAGAGGGCATCACGCGGAGGAAACGGAGGACTGGAAACGCGCGGAGATGGCGGGGAGCCACCTCCTCCCGGAACGGGAGGGATCGCGCCCTCCGGCGCGGGGGGAGGGCGCGAGGCGGCGGAGACGCGGTGAAATCCGTCCGGGGAAAATGCGCGGAGGGCGCCGGCCTCGCAGCCGGCGCCCTCAGCGCGCGTCTCCCGACGATCCGAGGCGTTGCCGCCTCAGCTCATCAGCTTCTTCACCTCTTCCGTCATGCGTGGGAGGATCTGGAACAGGTCGCCCACGATCCCGTAGTCGGCCACCTTGAAGATCGGCGCCTCGGGGTCCTTGTTGATGGCCACGATGTAGCGGCTGGTGCGCATCCCGGCCAGGTGCTGGATGGCTCCACTGATGCCGACGGCGATGTAGAGCGTGGGCGCCACCGTCTTCCCCGTCTGCCCCACCTGGTCGCCGTGTGGCCGCCACCCGGCGTCCACCACCGCGCGCGACGCGCCGACCGCGGCGCGCCCGCCGAACGCCTCGGCCAGCTCCTCCAGCAGCTTGAAGTTGGCCGGGTCCTGCAGCCCGCGCCCGCCGCTGATCACGATCGGCGCCTCCGACACGTCCAGCTTCTCCCCCGCGGCGGCCTTGATCTCCTTCACCACCGCACCGAAGTCGGCCGAGCCGAGATCGACGTTCAGCGTCTCGACGGAGCCTGCCTTCGCGTTCTCCGCCGCCTGGAACGAGTTGGGGCGCACCGAGATCACCGCCGGCTTCGACGTGACCGCCGCCCTGCTGAACACCTTGCCGGCGTAGCGCGGCCGGGTGACGGTGATGGTGGCGCCCTCGGCGTCCAGCGCCGTGGCGTCGCTCAGGTACTCCACCCCCAGGCGCGCGGCCACCCGCGGCGCCAGGTCCTTCCCCAGCGCGCTGGCGGGGAAGAGCGCCGCGTCGCACCCGTGCTCCCGGATGAAGTTCACGATCACGGTCGTGAACCCCTCGGGCGAGTACCGGTCGAAGGCGCCGGACTCGCCCACGAACACCTTGTCGGCGCCGTACTTCCCCAGCTCGGCGGCGGCGGCCTGCAGGCCGGAGCCGCCCAGCGCCACCGCGTGCACCTCGGTGCCGGCGGCGTCGGCCAGCTTCCGGGCCGCCGTCACCACCTCCTGCGCCACCTTGCGCAGCTCGCCGTCTCGCGACTCCGCGAACGCAAAAATGCCTGGCATATGGATCTGCCTCTGTCTTTTAGGGGACAGGGGACAGGGAACAGGGGACAGGGAACCGCGGGGAGGGAGCCTCTCGCAGGCCGTCCCTGTCCCCTGTCCCCTGTAACCCGTCCCTCAGTCCCCTAGATCACTTTGGCTTCCTGGCGCAGCAGGCGCAGCAGCTCCGGCACCGCGTCGGGGCCCTCGCCCACGATGCGGCCGGCCTGGCGCTCGGGCGGATACGAGAGCGCCGCAGGCGCCGCGGGCGCGTCCACCTGGGCGGGCTTCTCTTCCAGCGGCTTCTTCTTGGCCGCCATGATCCCCTTCAGCGACGCGTAGCGCGGCTCGTACGCGCCCTTGGTGAGGGTGATCGCGCAGGGCATGCGCAGCTCCACCACCTCGGCGCCGCCCTCGATCTCGCGGTGCGCCGTCACCTTGCCGTCGGCGATGGAGAACTCGGTCACGGCGCTGGCGACGGGGATCCCCAGCAGCTCGGCCACCATGGGGCCCACCGCCTGCAGGTCGTCGTCGATGGCCTTCATCCCGAACAGCACCAGGTCGTACTCGCGCCCCTGGATGCCGGCGGCCAGCGCCTTCGCGGCGGCGAGGCCCTCGGGGGTGCGGTCGGCCTTCAGCAGCACGGCGCTGTCGGCGCCCATGGCCAGCGCGGTGCGCAGCGTCTCGGCGCTCGCGGCGTCGCCCACGCTCATCACCGTCACCTCGCCCTGCCCCGCGGCCTCCTTGTGCTTCAGCGCCGCCTCGACGGCGAACTCGTCGTACGGGTTCAGCACGAACTTCACGCCCGACGGGTCGATGCTGCTCCCGTCGCCGGCAATGCGAATGCGCGCCTCGGTGTCCGGGACGCGCTTTACGCACACGATGCTCTTCACGCGCATCTCCCTGGTTCGGATTGGTGCAACCGGCGCCCGCCGGGGCTCCGGAGCCGGGAATTCTAGCGCCCGCGAAGAATCGTGCAAGGCTCGAACGAGCGTTCGGCAACGGATTTAGCCCAATCTGCAACCGCCGGGTGCGGGCGTGTCCCTCCGCTGCGCTCCGGGCCGGGCTGCGCGCGCGGTAGGGCACGGTACGACTGTGCCCAACCGCGCCGGGCCCCCGCCGCGCCCCACATCCCGGCAATCCCCCAGCATCCCCGCGGGCGCGGCGGTTTCCCGGCCCTCCGGGCGCGCATCCCTCACGCAAGAATGCCGCGGAGTGAGCGGACCAGCCTCGCGCCGTTTGCGAGGCTTCCCGTAGTTGTTGCTGCGACTTCTTCAGTCGCCGGTGATCGGCTGCGCCCGGAACTTTCTTTCAGGCCGCCAGCTTCGGGGGCCTCAGAATGACGTCTGCGATGTAGCGCCATCAAGGAAAATCCCCCTCGCCCGGCGTTCGGGCGAGGGGGATCTGCGATCGTCGATGACGAGCGCTACGGCTTCGTCGCGGAGGCGGGCGGGGTGCCGGTGGTGGCGCCGGCGGCCTTCGTCGCGGTGTCGTTGTTCGCCGCGCCGGCGGGGGTGCTGTCCTGGCCACCCAGGTCCTCGATGTGGGTGGTGGTGTCCACCATCCCGGCGGCGGCGGCCTGCTCGGGCGTCAGCGCCTGCGCCTGCTGCTTCAGCTGCTCGTCGCTGACGCCGTCCATCGGCTGGTTGTTCGCGCTGTCGATCTGCACCGGCGGTCCGCTCGCCCGGTCGTCGTCGCCCCCGCGCTTGCACCCCCCGGCCACGACGGCGGCCAGCACCATCCCGCACCCGGCGATTCGTCCCGCTCTCGTCATCGCTCCACTCCTTCGGGGGGTCCGTCGTCGCTCCGCGCGGGTCGAATCCGCCGCGGAGGCAAGTTCATCGGCCTGCCGCACCCCGGCTGCCGGTCCAGCGCGGACCGGCCGGGTGCGGTATCCTTCCGAGCCCCAAACCTACTCCGCCGCGCGGCGCTGCCCCTCCTGCGCGTCCAGGAAGTCGCGGATGCGCGCCACCACCTCGCGGGCGCGCTCCCAGTGCGGCATGGCGCCGGTGGGGAGCGAAACCACGCTCACGTTGGCGCGCCCCTCCAGCTCCGGCACCCGCGTGTAGCTTTCCATCCGCCGGTTCTCCACGTTCCCGTGGATCACCAGCAGCGGCTGGCGCAGGCGCCGGTAGGTTTCCAGCGCCTCCTCGGGGAACATGCGCCCGCTCAGGAAGTCGTCCAGCGGGTGCGGCGCCCCCTCGGCCCGCGCCGTCTCCGAGGCGAAGTTCACGTACTCGTCCGGCACCCCGAAGTCGGGAGTGAACAGGTTCTCGCGCGCGAACCGGGTCAGCGCCTCGGGGGTCGTCAGCCGGTCGTAGAACGCCCGCTGCACGCCCGGCAGGGTGAACAGGAGTCGCGCCCACCCGCGTCCGATCTCGGCCGGCTCGTCGCCCAGCCCCGCGGGCTCGATGGCGACGAGCGAGCGCACCAGGTCCGGCCGCCGCCGCGCCACCTCGGCCGCGTACGTGGCGCCCAGCGACAGCCCGATCACATCCGCGCCCCCCGCCGGCCGCAGCACCCGCTCCAGGAAGTGCTCCAGCTGGTCTTCCAGCACGTCGGGCGTGTAGGCGATCTCGGGCCGGTCGCTGTGCCCGAAGCCGATCCACTCCAGCGCGTACACCGGGCGCTCGCGGTCGCGCAGGAAGGCGCGCGCCAGCGGCCGCATCTCGTGCGCGCTGGCCACGGCGTTGATGGAGTGCAGCAGCACCAGCGGCCGCCCGTGCCCCTCGCGGGCGTAGTAGGCGTAGTGCACGTCGCCCCAGGGCACGTAGTCCAGCCGCATCCCCAGCGCGTTGGGCAGCTCGGTCACCGGGCGGCGGCGGCCGCGCCCGGCGCCCAGCAGGTACACCGCGTAGGCGGCGGCCGCGGCCGCGCCCAGCCCGGCCGCCGCGCGCCGCGGCGTCACGCCGAACAGCCCGCGCCGCTTCGGCTCGTCCGCGGGGGCCTCGCCCCCGGGCTCCGCGGGGCGCTCCACGATCCGCGGGCGCTCGGCTTCGCCGCGTTCCTTCCCGTCCTCCTCAGGCCCGTCCATCTTGCGCGCTCCGGTGTCCGCCGCTCGTGACCCGCCGCCCTGCCGCGGGATGGTGTGCAATCGCCATGCGAAACGCAAGGCCCGGCGCGCCGGCGCCGGGCCCGTCACTCCCGTCTTCCCTCCGTCCTTCCCCCGCGGCTACAGCGTCCGCGGCACCCCGCCCGGCGCGTCCGCCGCCGGCGCTGCACCGGCCGCGGGCTGCTGCCACTCCGCCGGCCAGAGCGAGTTGGCGCTCCGCTCGGCCCACCGCAGCGGCCAGCCGCCCGCGAAGAAGAGGAGCACCACCAGCGCCGCCGCGACGCCCACCGCCGCCATCGCCGGCCCGGGGAGGCGCGCGGCGCGGTGCTCGCCGGCCACCCGCGCCGGCTGCATGTACATCACCACGATCACGCGCAGGTAGTAGAAGTAGCTGAGCAGCGAGGTCAGCACCAGCACCACCGCCAGCGGCGTCAGCCCGCTGGCGATGGCCGCGCGCAGGATGTACAGCTTCCCCAGGAACCCCGCGGTCAGCGGAAAGCCGGCCAGGGAGAGGAGGAAGATGGAGAACAAGCCGGCCAGCAGCGGCTTCTCGCGCGCGAACCCGGCCCAGTCCTCCAGCGACACCCGCTCCTCGCCGGTGGCCTCGCGCGAGTTGGCGATCAGGAGCGCGAACGCCCCCGCCGTCATCAGCGTGTAGACCAGGAGGTAGAAGAGGAACGCCGCCGCCCCGTCGGCCGAGTTGGAGAGGAGGGCGACCAGGAGGTAGCCGGCATGCGCGATCGACGAGTACGCCAGCATCCGCTTCAGGCTTCCCTCGGTCATCGCGATCAGGTTGGCGCCCGCCATGGTCACGATGGCGATCCAGAACCCGATCGCCTGCCAGTGCTCCGGCGCCCCGCCGAACCCGATCACGAACACGCGGATGAAGCTGGCGAACGCCGCCGCCTTCACCCCGGTGGACATCAGCGACGTCACCGGCGTGGGCGCGCCGTCGTAGGCGTCGGGCGTCCACATGTGGAAGGGCATGGCGGCCACCTTGAAGCCGAAGCCCACCATCAGCATGGCCATCCCCGCCAGCAGCATGGGCGACACCTCCACCGTGCGCCCCAGGATCAGCTGCCCCATCAGGGGGATGTCGGTGGTTCCCGTGGCCCCCCAGGTCAGCGCGATGCCGAAGAGGAAGAAGGCGCTGGAGAAGGCGCCCAGCAGGAAGTACTTCAGCGCCCCCTCCACGCTGCGCTCGTCCAGCCGGTCGAAGCCCACCAGGCAGTAGATGGGGATGGAAAGCAGCTCCAGGCCGATGAACACCATCAGCAGGTCGCGCGCGCCCGCCATCAGCAGCATCCCGGCGGTGCTGAACATCACCAGCGCCTGGAACTCGCCGCGGTTGATGCCGCGCCGGTCCAGGTACCCCTGCGCCATCAGCAGCGCCAGCGCCGCCGAGCCCAGGATCACCAGGTCGATGAACACGCGGAAGCGGTCCACCGACATCATGGCCGGCCCGGCGGTGGCGGTCACGTTCCACAGCGCCCCCGTGGCGACCGCCGTCACCACGATCCCCACCAGCGCCAGCCAGCCGATGGACGGGCGGCTGGCCTGGGAGCGGTTCCCCTTCTGCGCCACGTCCACGATCAGCACCAGCATGGCCCAGGCGCAGAGCACGATCTCCGGCAGCAGCGCCAGCGTGTAGCCGCCCGTGCGGGTCAGGTCGAGCACGGCGTTCATCGCGCGCCCTCCCCGCCGCCGAGCGCCACCCCGCCCGTCGCCTCGCCCTGCGGCGCGGCGAAGTCGGGAACCAGGCGGTTCTGGTGCACCGCGGTCAGCACCCCGGTGGCCGCCGGCTCCATCCGGTCCAGCACCGGCCTGGGGTAGAAGCCGATCCACAGGATCAGCGCCACCAGCGGAAGGAGAATGGCCAGCTCGCGGCCGTTCAGGTCCGGAATCAGGCGGTTGGCCGGGCGGTCCAGCCGGTTGAACACCAGCTTCTGCACCATCGGCAGCATGTAGTACGCGGCGAAGATCACCCCCGTCGCGGCGATCAGGGTGAAGACGGGGAAGCGCTCGAAGGCGCCCAGCAGCACCAGGAACTCGCTGGTGAAGCCGGCCGTGGTCGGCAGCCCGACCGACGCCATCCCCGCGAACACCAGCAGCGTGGCGAAGAGCGGGAGCGAGGCGGCCAGCCCGCCGAAATCGTCGATCTCGTAGCTGTGGCGCCGCTCGTACAGCATCCCCAGCAGGAAGAAGAGCATCGGCGTCGACAGACCGTGCCCGATCATCACCAGCAGCGCACCCTGCATCCCCTGCAGGTTGAAGGCGAAGATCCCCAGGATCACGAAGCCCAGGTGGGCCACGGAGGTGTAGGCGACCAGCCGCTTGGCGTTGGGCTGCACGGCGGCCACCATGGCCGTGTAGATGATGCCGATGAGCCCCAGGATCACCGCCGACCTCCCCGTGGCGTACCCGGCCGCCACGTTGGGAAAGAGCGGGAGCGCGAAGCGGATGAAGCCGTACGTTCCCATCTTCAGCAGCACCCCCGCCAGCACCACCGAGCCCGCCGTGGGCGCCTGCACGTGCGCGTGCGGGAGCCAGGTGTGGAAGGGGAAGATGGGCACCTTGATGGCGAAGGCCAGCGCGAACGCCAGGAACAGCAGCCGCTGCTGCCCCGCCGTCATGGGCACCTGCAGGAAGGCGAAGTAGCTGAAGCTGGGCTCGCCCGGGTGCAGGCCGGCGTAGTGCCAGTAGAGCCAGAGGATGGCCACCAGCATCAGCAGCGAGCCCACGGTGGTGAAGAGGAAGAACTTCACCGCCGCGTACACGCGCTCCTTGCCGCCCCAGATCCCGATCATGAAGTACATCGGGATCAGCATGATCTCCCAGAACACGTAGAACAGGAACATGTCCAGGGCCACGAACACGCCCACCACGCCCGCCGTCAGCGCGAGGAGGGAGGCGTAGAAGCCGCGCCTGCGGTCGCGGATGTAGGTCCACGAGCCGAGGACCATCAGCGGCAGCAGGAGCGTGGTCAGCAGCACCATGAACAGGCTGATCCCGTCCAGCCCCAGCTGGTAGTGGATCCCCCAGCTGCCGAGCCAGGGGGCGTCCACGCAGTTCTGGAACGCCGGGCCGCCGGCGGGGAACCCCTGCACGTCGCAGCGCGCGGCCGGCTGGAAGGTCCAGAAGAGCGGCACCGAGACCAGGAACTCGATGATCCCCACGCCCAGCGCGATCTCGCGCGCGTTCTCCTCGCCCGCCAGGAACACCGCCAGGGCGCCCGCCAGCGGGAAGAAGATCAGGAGGGTGAGGATCCAGTGGCTATGGTAGAAGGCTTCCACTTTTCGTCAGTCCGCGGTCACAGGGCCACGAAGGCGCCGAGCACGATCACCACGCCCACCACCAGCACGAAGGCGTAGGTGTTGAGCTGCCCCGTCTGGAGCCGCCCGAAGGCGATGCCGAACATCTGCGACAGACGCCCGAACAGGTCCACCGTCCAGTCGATCACGCCCATGTCGAAGCGCGCGAAGGCGCGCGACACCCCGCGCACCGGGCGCACGACCACGCGGTCGTAGAACTCGTCCACGTACCACTTGTTGTACAGCACGCGCTCGGCGGCGTTGTCGTACGCCGGCTGCGTGTCGGCCGTCCCCAGCCGCCTGCGCGCCAGCAGCACCCAGGCCACGGCCAGCCCGCCCAGGCCGATGGCGACGGCGAGGAGGATCGGCCACGCGGCGTGCCCCGGCTCGGGAAGGTTCCCCACGTTCTGCGCGATCACGTCGTCCGCCCCGGCCAGCGCGGGGTGCAGCCAGTGGTGCAGCGCCTCGCCCTGCCCGAAGTCGAACGCCTTCACCAGCGGCGTCCCGGTCTCCACGTTCAGCAGCCCGCCCACGGTCGCCAGCAGGCCCAGCACGATCAGGGGGAGCGAGAGCGTCCAGTCGCCCTCATGGAGATGCTTCCGCTCCTCGTCGCCGGTCCGGTTGGCGCCGAAGAAGGTGTAGATCATCATGCGGCCCATGTAGAAGGCCGTCATGAACGCGGCGATCGAGAGCGTGCCGCCGATGAACCCCATCCAGTAGCGCCCCTCGATCCCGAAGAGCGACGCCGTCGACAGGTGCGACGCGCCCTCGGCCCCCAGCCACGCCGCGCCGATGATCTCGTCCTTCGAGAAGAACCCGGCGAAGGGCGGCACCCCGGCGATGGCCAGCGTGGACACGCCCATGGTGATGAAGGTGATCGGCAGGTACTTCCTGAGTCCCCCCATGTTGCGCATGTCCTGCGCGTCGGCGGGGTTGTGCGTGCTGTGCAGCGCCGCGTGCATCGCGTGGATGACCGCGCCCGAGCCCAGGAAGAGGCAGGCCTTGAAGAAGGCGTGCGTCATCAGGTGGAACACGCCGGCCACGTACGCGCCCATCCCCACGGCGGCGAACATGAAGCCGAGCTGGCTCACCGTCGAATAGGCGAGCACCTTCTTGATGTCCCACTGCTTCAGGCCGATCGACGCCGCGAAGATCGCCGTCAGCGCGCCCACCAGGGCGACGACCAGCGAGGCCGAGGGCGCCATCGTGTAGATGACCGCCGAGCGGGCTACCAGGTACACGCCCGCCGTGACCATGGTGGCCGCGTGGATCAGCGCCGAGACGGGCGTGGGGCCGGCCATGGCGTCGGGGAGCCAGATGTAGAGCGGGATCTGCGCGCTCTTCCCCGCCGCGCCCAGGAAGAAGAAGAGGGCGATCCAGGTGATCACCACGCCGCCGTAGGGCAGCGCGTTGTGCAGCAGGTTCTCGTTCACCGTGGCGAAGTCCAGCGCCTTCACGTTCCAGAAGAGCAGGAACATGGCGATGAGGAAGCCGAAGTCGCCGATGCGGTTGACGATGAACGCCTTCTTCCCCGCGTCGGCGTTGGCCTTCTCGGTGAACCAGAAGCCGATCAGCAGGTACGAGCACAGGCCCACGCCCTCCCAGCCCACGAACATCACGGGGTACGACGAGCCCAGCACCAGGATCAGCATGAAGAACACGAAGAGGTTCAGGTACGCCATGTAGCGCGGGTACCCGGGGTCCTCCTTCATGTAGCCGATGGAGAAGATGTGGATCAGCGACCCCACGCCGGTGATGACCAGCGTCATCAGCATGGAGAGCGGATCGAGCTGCAGCGCCGCGTTCACCTGCAGCGAGCCGGCGGGGATCCAGCTCCACAGCTGGTGGATGGCCGTGCGGTGCGCTTCGTCCGCCCCCCGCATGGCCAGGAAGTTCAGCACGGCGACCACGAACGAGCCGATCAGCACCCCCGGCGCGATGAGCGACGGCAGGGTGTGCGTGAACGGCCTGGGCCCCGCGGGCCCGTGGTCGTGCGCGTCGTGCCCGTGCGCGTCGTGCGGGTGGACGAGGGTGTCGTCCGCGTCGTGGACCGCGTGCCCGTGCGCGCCGTGGACGAGGGTGACGTCCGCGTCGTGCATCTCCGCGTGCGCGGCGTCGACGGGGTGGGCGATGGCGCCGGAGTCGTGCGACTCCTGCTCGCTCGGCATCCCCGCGCCCACGGCGACGGGGGCGGGCACCGGCGCATGCGTGACGGCCACGCCGTGGTCGTCGTGCGCGTGGTCGTAGTGCGGGTCGCCCACCGGCGGCAGCCTGGGCAGCGCGCGCCGCGCGGCGGTGACCGAGAGCAGTCCGTTCAGCACGAACCCGAGCAGCGGGAGCGCGACGATCAGCCAGGGGAGCACCGGCGTGAAGCCGCTGCCGCCGGTAGCTGCCGCCGTGGCGCCGTGCGCCGCTTCCTGAAGAAGGAGCATCGTGTGCCCTACCACCTGAGCAGGCTGAAGTTCTTCACGTCCATGCTCTCGCGATGGCGGAAGACGGCGATCATGATCGCCAGCCCCACGGCCGCCTCGGCGGCCGCGACGGCGATCACGAAGAAGACGATGACCTGGCCCTTCACCCCGGCGTAGGGGCTGAGCGCCACGAACGCCAGGTTCACGGCGTTCAGCATCAGCTCCACGCACATGAAGAGCACGATGGCGTTGCGCCGCACCACCACCCCGGCCACGCCGATGGCGAAGAGGATGGCGGAGAGGCCCAGCGAATAGGCCAACGGGATCTCGTTCATCCGGCTTCAGACCTTCCGCTTGGCGAGGACGACGGCGCCGACCCCCGAGACCAGCAGGAGGATGGCGGTGGCCTGGAGCGGCACGATGTAGTCGGTGTAGAGCGGGATCCCGATGAGCCCCACCACGCCGC